>DATFOL010000615.1:0-10725 GCA_035265545.1 Gemmatimonadaceae bacterium
GAGCAGGGCGAGCCGCTCGCGACGATCTTCGCGCGCGACCGCTCCGGCGTGGACGTCGGGCGCTCGGCGCTGCGCACGGCGATCACGATCGCCGACGAGGCCGATCCGCCGCTTCCGCTCGTGTCGCACCGCGTCACCAGCGCGGGCGTCGAGCTGCTGGTCGGGCGCTGACCTTGCATGCCTCGTCCGAGGCGCGCAGCGTTGGACGAACGCTGTGTCACTCGTAAACTCGATACCACGTACGATGCCGCCCAAGATCGCCAAGCTCGCGGGACTCGGTGCGTTCGCCGCCTGTGCTGGAATCGCCGCGCTCTTCCTGCTCTTCGTCTACGGTACGCGTCCGACCGCCTCGGCGGGCATGGACGGCACGATGCGATTCCTCTCGTGGCTCAGCATGGCCGGTGTGCTGCTTGCACTGCTCGGTGTGCACGTGCTGATCGGCAGGCGCCTGCTGAAGCTGGCGCGCGGAGACCGACCAGCCGCGTGAGCCGCTACTGACCGCTGGTGCCGCTCGCCGCGCTCGCTGCCCGCGACCGCGCGAACACCTGGGCGTGGTAGGTGCGGCCGCTCTTCGAGCGCGCCATCCCTACGCCGGTCTCGGTGTATCGCGCCGACAGGATGTTGGCACGATGCGGGGCGCTGGTCATCCAGCCGGCCATGAGCGCGGCGCCGCTGGTATATCCCTCGGCCACGTTCTCGCCGACGGCGCGGTACTGGTAGCCGACGAGGCGAAGCCGCGAAGCGAGCGTCGGATAGCGGGACCCGGGCACCTCGTGTCCGAGCTTGCCCGCCGCCGCCATCTGCTCGGCCTGGAGCTGGGCGGCGCGCACGAGCTCGGCGTTGCGTCGGAGTGGCGTGAGGCTGGCGCGCGCGCGCTCCCGATTGGTCAGCAGGAACACCGTATCGACGATCGTGGCGAGTTGTCGAGCCGGTGGTGCCGGCCTCGGTGCCGCCGGCGTTGGCCTGGGCGTCTCGACCACCACTGGCTCGGGAGCCGGAGCTGGCGGCGGGGCCTGTCGGGCACAGGCCATGGCGAGGGCGACCGACGACGCGAGGAGGAGCGCCGGCTTCGAGCGCGAACGACGTGCGAACATCAGTCGGCCCGATAGTAGTGCCGGATACAGCTCTCCACGGCGCGCTCCGCGACGGGAACGTCGTCACCGTCGATCGCATCCTCGATGATGCGCTTCGCATCGACGAGCATGCGCTCGGGCGGCACTCCCTGACGCCTCAAGGCACGACAGAAGTGTGCTGCCGCCGCCTCAACCTCGCCGAGGAACTCGCGCGAGCGATGGGAGCGGATCAGCGCCTGCCTGAAATTTTCCTCCGCAGCCGCGTGCGGCTGCTCGGGCGCGGGATCGACCGGCTCGAAAAGTGATGCCACGAATGACGCTCTCACTCTAGGGCAGGGTAGAACTTGGCACGAGTCGTTCCACGGAAGCCGAGCAGGCCCTACTGTCGGCACGTTCCGCGGGGGTCGGGCTTCGGCTTGTCCACGACGAGCCGGTCGCGGCGCTCGGCCACCCCCGCTGCGACGTCGTGCACGAACTGAGCGACCCTGGCCATGTGCTCGTAGTCGATGTACTGCGCCTCGTCGGTGATCTGGTGATAGTCCGTGTGATAGCCGAGCGAGAAATACGCGATCGGGATGCCGTAGCGCGCGTACATGTAATGGTCGCTCCGACAGTAGCGGTTCAGGGGATGCCCGTTCGCATCGAACGTCAAATCGATGTCCATCCGCGGGGTACGGCCGCTGTTCACCGAGTCGACCAGATCGCCGAGCTGGGTGGACAGCCGCCGCACCCCGATCAGCTGGATGTTGTTGGGTCCGCGACCCATTACATCGGTCGGCTTGCCTCGACCCACCATGTCCATGTTCAGCTGAGCGACGATCGAGTCGCGCGGAACCGTCGGGTGGTCGGTGAACCACTGCGAGCCCCAGAGTCCCTTCTCCTCGCCGGTGTGCGAGACGAACAGCATCGAGCGGCGGGGAGCCTGTCCGGCGCGGGCGAACGCCTCGGCGATCTCGAGCAGCGCCACGGTGCCGGAACCATCGTCGTCGGCGCCGTTGTAGACCGAGTCCGGGCGCGCGCCGCCGTGCGCCTTCGTCAGGCTGTCGCGAAGCGCCACGATGCGCGCAGCTTCGGCCGGCGTGACGGCGCGCAGGGTGTCCTGCGCCCCCTGGCGGCGAGCGACCTGATTGAACGCGAGCGCCGAGTCGTGGTCGAATACGCGGGCGCTCAGCCCGATGTGATCGTTATGCGCGCCCACCGCGACGTACTGGCCACGCCGCTCCGGATCACTGCCAGGGAGGATCCCGATCACGTTGCGCGACGGGAAGGGCGCCTCCCGGTTGACGAACTCGATGTTCCCGCTCACCACCCGGCCCTCGCGCCCCACGGTGAGGCTGTCGAGCGACGTCACGCCGAACAGCGCGCGCGCGGCGTCCGGGGTGATCAGCAGCGACAGGGGCGTCGGGGTGGGAAGCGGGTTATCCGGACGAACGAACACCTGCGGCCCATGCAGTCGAGCGAGGGTGACGCGCGGCACGACGTCGAGGGCGATCGCGGCGAAACCCGCCGCTCCGGCGTACTCGGTGAGCGAGCCGAAGGTGTGAAAGCGCCAGTCACGGCGTCCGGTCGTCGTCGACAGGGGCACCGAGAAGACGACGAGCTTGCCCTCGGCGACCGCCGGGGAGACGAGGTTGCCGCTCCCAACCATGCCTCCGTAGACGACGCGCGCACCATCGAACGAGCGGGTGCCGGTGCCGACCGGGAGGTTCCTTCCGCCGTTCTGTGAATGGAAGGGGAGCCAGTCCTTCGCGTAGGCGAGAGCAGTCCCCTCCACGTTGAGCGTTCGCGTCGTGTCCATCGTGGCGATGAGGATCGGCACAGTCTGGAACCAGGTGCCGTTCTCGCCGGCGGGTCGCAGCCCGATGCGCGCCATCTCGCGCGCGACATAGTCGGTCGCGAGCACGTTCCCGCGCGTCCCCGCCTCGCGCCCCATCATCGAGTCGTCGGCGAAGGGATAGAGGCGGGACATGAGGTCGGCAGGCGTGATCGCCGCACCGGTCGGGCTCGCGCGATGCGTGCGCGGCAGCTCGCCGATCGGACCGGAGGTAATCGGCGCGGCGGTGGCGCATCCGGCGAGCAGTGCGACGAACGGCAGAAGGCGGAGTCTCGACATGAATGCTGGGGGACGGGTGAACGATCCCCGGGAAGTATCACACCCGGGCCCGCCGCCCGGGACCACCCCTCGGCGCGCCAGCGGTCGATCAGTCCGGCCCGGTCCGCGGCAGTGCGAGCGTGAACGTCGACCCCACCCCAACCTTGCTCTCCACGGTGAGCTCGCCCTTCATTCCGTGCGCCAGCTCCCGGCTGATGGCGAGACCAAGACCGGTTCCTTCCATCGGGCGGTTCAGCCGGCGGTCCACCTGGACGAAAGGCTCGAAGATCTTCTGCCGCTGGTCTTCGGCGATGCCGATCCCCGTGTCATTCACGTGAATCCAGACCGTCCGTCGGTCGGCGCTGCAGTCGACGGAGATCGCGCCTCCCTCGTCGGTGAACTTGATCGCGTTCGAGAGCAGGTTGAGCAGGATCTGGCGAAGCTTCTCCGGGTCGGCCCGAATGGCGAGATCGCGGCTGCATCGGCTCGCGTCGTAGCGCAGCCGCTTCGCCTGGACCTGGGGGCCCGTGGCTTCGGCGACGAAGTCGAGGACGCTGCCAAGCGATACCGTCGTGAGGTCGTATCGAACGTGATGCGTGTCGAGCTTCACGAGATTCAGCACGTTGTTGATCAGGCTCAAGAGGTGATGCTGACTGCGCTGAATGCGACTCAGCACGTCGCGCTGCGCCTCGGTGATCGGGCCGTGAATCCCCAGTTCGAGTAGCTCTGCGTAGCCGCCGATCGCGTTGAGCGGAGTCCGCAGCTCGTGGCTCATCGTGGCGAGGAACTGGGTCTTCACCTGATTCGCCGCATCGGCATCGTTGCGTGCCGCGCGCTCCGACTCGAGCAGGCGTGCACGCTCGAGCGCGAGGGCGCACTGTCGGCCGAGGGTGATAGCGAAGGCGCGCTCGTCATCGGTAAATGCGTGTGGGCGATCGAACGCCATGCCGAGGGCGCCGATGGATTGTCCGTCGATGATGAGTGGGATCACCGCGTTCGCCTGGTGCCCCACAGTCTTCGCGAGCTCGAGGAGCTCCGGGAACTGCCGAGTCCAGTCGTCGGCGGACTCGAGAAAGAGCGGGGAGCCCGTGCGTGCGACATAAGACAGCGGCGTGGGCGCGGTGAGCGGGAACGATCTCCACTCTGAGGCGACGTCGGGCGGCATTCCTTCGGCGCCGAGCAGATCGAGGTAGCGTCCATCGGCTGAACGGAGCGCGACGACACACCCCACCGCACCCATGGCCGCCGCGCCATGCTCGACCACTGCAGCGATCACCTCGCGGCTGGACGTCGCGGCGACGAGCGCGTCCGCGAGGGCGTAGGACCGATCGCGACGCCTGGCCTGCGCGCGGTCTCGCTCCGCACTCCGTACGCGCGCAGTGACGTCGCGCAACACGGCGCCCACGCCGCCCACGTGCTCTCCGTCGAGTCGCACGGGAAAGACGCTGGCGATCCAGTGACGCCGGTCATCGCGGGCCGCATCCGGTCCGGAGAACTCGTAGTCATGAACTGATTCGCCTGTCTCGACGACGCGTCGCAGCGCGAACTCGGCCACCGGCCAGAGACCCGGAGGCGAAAGCTCGCGAGCCGAGCGGCCAATGCACTGCTCGACCGGGCGCCCGAGCACGCTCGCCAGCGCGCCATTGATTCGGACGATGCGCAGGTCGCTGTCGAGGAAGGCGATGCCCACCGGAGCGCTCGCCAGCAGGGCTTCGAGGAGAACGAGCGAGGACTCGTCGGTGGTGGACATCCAGCTGATCGGCGTGGAGGAACTGGTCTGGCGCGGTATCGCAACCGTGCGTCCTGCTGCACCTCGCGCGCCGAAAAAGCTACCGACGGTGAAGCAGGCGGATGAAGAAAGGCGGAGTCGCCTCGTGCGACCCCGCCATTTCTACTCCTTGAACCCGGATCAGGTCAGTACATCCGCGACAGGACCTCGCTGAGCATCCGGTCCGGAACGTTGGTGAAGCGCAGGCGCTCAGTGCCCGGGCTCACGACCGCGCGACGAACGCTGCCGTTGCCGTCACGATAGTAGACGTACCGGGACGAGCCGGCGTCGGCGGTGCGGACGACCGTGTAGCCGCGGCGCCCGAGGACGTCGCTGAGGATCGAGGCACCCTGATGGGTGCTATAGACCTTCTTGTACTGGCCGGGGGGCATGCCGCCCGGCTTCTTCGCCAGGCCAGGCGGAATTCCGCCCTTCTTGGCCAGACCCGGCGGGGTGCCGGCGCGGGCACGGTCGTAGCGCGGATCGTGCTCCCGGCGGTCGTCGTAGACTGTTCGGTCGTCACGACGGCGTTCGTCGGCGCGCGCCTCGGCCTGCGCCTGCTTGTGCTCCTTCCCGTGACCCTTGCCCTGGGCCTGCGCGGTGCCGGCGAGAACGAGAGTCGCGGCTGCGACGCCTGCCAGACGATAAAGAGGAACTCGCATATCGATCTCCTGACGGAGGTTCAGGTGGCGCTCCTGTAGGTGCCACGGCCTGTGCCCTTCCTCAATGCATCTTGAGGGCCGAAACTCGACAATCACCATAAGTGCATCGGGCTTCTGTAGTTACGGACGATCCACTCGCTCGATCATAACGGCACAGTTCGTCACCCGCAGTGGACAATTGCCATGAGGGCTTGCCTCCGCAGCGCTGTTCGATGCTGTGGCATGCTCTCCGCAACGGCCGGCACGCCCGGACGACCACGAGCGGGCATGAGCACTCATGGAGGGAGCATGACGCAGGCGAAGCAGGGTGACACGGTCCGCGTGCACTACACGGGCACCTTGGAGGACGGCCAGGAGTTCGACAGCTCCCGCGGGCTGGATCCGCTCACGTTCACCATCGGTGCCGGATCGGTGATTCAGGGCTTCGACGATGCGGTCACCGGGATGTCGGAGGGCGACGAGAAGCGCGTGACCATCCCCGCGGAGGATGCGTATGGACCTCGTCGCGACGAGCTCACGCTCCGGTTGCCGCGGGCGGAGCTCCCGCCGGATCTCGAGCTGGAAGAAGGGTCGCAGCTTCGAATGGAGCAGGGTGACCAGTCGGTCGTGGTGACGGTTCGCGCCCTGGATGACGAGACGGTCACGCTGGACGCCAATCACCCTCTGGCGGGTGAGGCGCTGACGTTCGACCTCCGATTGATCGAGATCGTGAAGCGATAAATCGAGTTCTACCGAACGCAAGCGACCGGGTAGCAGCCTTGCGCCCACGTTCGCCACATAGTACTATCTCGAAGGTTTAACAAACTTGTAAAACAAGATGACCAAATTGCCGGCGGAAGACGCCGATCTCACCCCGCTCGATGCCGACACCGAGAGCCGGATCCTCGACGCCGCCCACGCGGTCTTCATGCGCCGCGGCACCGCCGGCGCGCGAATGACCGAGATTGCTCGCGAAGCCGGCGTCAATCACGCGCTCGTTCACTACTACTTCCGCAGCAAGCAGCGGCTCGCTGAAGCCGTCTTCCGACGCGCCATCGGGCAGTTCTTCCCCGTGATGATCGGCGTGCTGACCTCGGACGCGCCGATCGAGGAGAAGGTGCGGCGAGTGGCAGCCGCGCAGATCGACATGCTGCTGCGAAACCGCTACCTGCCGGCGTATCTCATCGCGGAGCTCAACCACTATCCCGAGCGCGCCGAGCAGCTGGTCGCCTCGATGGCGGGCGCGACGCCCTCGAGCCTGCGCGCGCGACTGTTCGGCACCCTCGGCAAGCAGCTCGAGGAGGGGGCGCGAGACGGCACGCTCAAGCCGATCACACCCCAAGCGTTCGTCCTCAACCTGGTGTCGATGGTCGTCTACCCGTTCGCGGCGCGCCCACTGGTGCTGGCGATCCTGGGGCAGGACGACGCCAGCTTCGCTGCGATGATGGAGCGGCGGAAGGCCGAGCTCCCCGAGTTCTTCCTCGACGCGCTGCGGCCATGACGATTCGCGCGCTCGTCCTGGCGGCCGCCGTCATCGTGCTTCCATGCGCGGCACGGGCGCAGACGGCGCGCGGCGACTCGCTCCGGCTGGACCAGCTGCACGCCGCCGCCGAGCAGCGAGATCCGCGGCTCCGCCAGCTCGCGATCCGCGAATCGCAGACGGCGCTTCGCCTTCGCACCATCGCCGCCGAGCGGCTTCCCAGCGTCAGCGGATCGGCGCAGGCGCAGCATCAGTCGGTGGTGACCGAGTTCCCCGCCGCCCCGGGTCTGTTCGGCCCCAGGCTCCCACACGACACCTACGACGCGAACGTCGCCATCACCGAGCCGGTGCTCGACCCGACGCGGCCCGCGCGCGTCGCGGTCGAGCGCGCACAGCTCGCCCGCGCGCGAGCCGACGTCGCGACGACACTGTATGGCGTGCGTCAGCAGGTGAACGCGAGCTTCTTCGCCGTCGCCACGCTCGCGGCGAGACACGAGGCGGTGGCAGCTGCCCTCGCCGATCTCGAGGCGCAGGCCAAGCTGGTGGAGTCCCGCGTGCGGAACGGCACCGCACTGCGCGGCGAGCTGTCCGCGGTGCGCGCCGAGATTCTGCGCCGGCGACAGGACGACGCGCAGCTTCTCGCCGAGCGCGATGCGGCGCTTCGAGTCCTGAGCGACCTCACGGGGAGCACGATCGCTCCGGACGCTCCCATCGCCCTACCCGCGCTGGACGCGCGCGTTCGCGAGGCACGCGCCGGCCAGGATTCGCTTCGCGCTCGCCCGGAGCTCGAGCGCTTCGACCGGATGCGCGACGTGCTCGCACGCCAGGCCGATATGACGAAGGCGCAGACCAGGCCACGGATTTCGGCGTTCGCGCGCGGAGGCATCGGCAAGCCCGGACTCAACATGCTGAGCACCCAGCCCGAGTCGTACTGGATCGGCGGCATGCAGGTCCAGTGGAACCCGTTCGACTGGGGTCGCTCGAGCCGGGAGCGCGAGACGCTCGAGCTCGAGCGCGCCGCGATCGAGACGGAAGCGACCGCATTTCGCGACGCGCTCCGGCGAAGCACCATGTCCGATCTGGCGACCATTGCGCGCCTCGAGCAGGTGTTCGCGACCGACGATGAGATCGTGACGCTGCGCGAGCAGATCGTGCGTGAGGCCTCGGCGCGCTTTCGCGAGAGCACGATCACCGCGGCCGAGTACGTCGACCGCCAGACCGAGCTGCTCACCGCGCGCATCGCGCGCAGCCTGCACCACGTGGAGCTCTCCCAGGCGCGTGCCGCCTATCTCACCACTCTCGGCCTCGAGGTGCGCTGATGTCCGACCTGCATGCACGCGTCTCCCCGCGAGCGCTCGCAACTTCGCTGCTTCTACTGCTCACCGTCGCCGGCTGCCGCCGAGAGGCGGAGCCGGATGCGTACGGCAACTTCGAAGCGACTGAGACGGTCGTCTCCGCCGAGACGGGTGGCGCGCTCCTCTGGTTCACTCCCATCGAAGGGCAGCAGGTGGCTCCGGGCACACTGCTCGGCGTGATCGACACGACCCGCCTCGCGCTCGACCGTGAACAGCTCGGCGCGCAGCGCACGGCCGTGCGCGCCCGGGTCGCCGAGGCGGAGCGACAGATCGGCGTGCTCGCCGTACAGCGCGAGATCGCGGGACGCGCCTACGCGCGCACGCGCCGGCTGTTCGCCGAGCAGGCGGCCACGGCGCAGCAGCTCGATCAGGCGGAGCGCGACTATCGAGTGCTGGGCGAGCAGATCGCTGCCCTGCGCGCCCAGCGCCAGAGCGTCACCCAGGACGTCGCCGCCAGCGAGGCGCGCGTGGCGCAGATCGCCGAGCGGATCGGGAAGAGCCGGATCTCGGCGCCGTTCGCGGGAACGGTGCTCGCCACCTACTCGCGCACGGGAGAGTACGTGCAGCCGGGCCAGCCGCTCTTTCGACTCGCCAGCCTCGACACGCTGACGCTGCGGGCGTACGTGACGGAGCCGCAGCTCGCTCAGCTTCGGTTGGGCCAGCGGGTGCAGGTGAACGTCGACCGTGGCGAAGCGCGTCTCGCCATCGCGGGCACGGTGAGCTGGATCTCGGCGAAGGCCGAGTTCACGCCGACGCCGGTGCAGACGCGCGACGAGCGGGCGGATCTCGTGTACGCGGTGAAGATCCGCGTGCCGAACCGCGACGGTGCCCTCAAGATCGGGATGCCGGCCGACGTGGCGCTCTCCTCGCTGGCGCGCACATGATGTCGGAGGAGCCGGCAGTCTCGGTCTCGTCGCTCGGCAAGCGGTTCGGCGACGTCGTCGCGCTCGAAGGCATCTCGTTCGACGTGCGCCGCGGCGAGCTGTTCGGACTCATCGGCCCGGACGGCGCGGGGAAGACCACGCTCTTCCGGCTGCTCACCACCGTGCAGCTTCCCGACTCGGGAACGGCGCGCGTGCTCGGGCTGGATGTCGTGCGCGATTTCCGCGCGATCCGCGCGCGCATCGGCTACATGCCGGGGCGGTTCTCGCTGTACGCAGATCTGAGCGTCGAGGAGAACCTTCGCTTCTTCGCCTCGGTGTTCGGCACGACGGTGGAGGCGGGCGCACGGGTGATCGCGCCGATCTACTCGCAGATCGCACGATTCGCCGATCGGCGGGCTGGTGCGCTCTCGGGGGGAATGAAGCAGAAGCTGGCGCTCTGCTGCGCACTGGTGCACCTCCCCGAGCTGCTTCTGCTCGACGAGCCGACCACGGGGGTCGATGCGGTCTCGAGGCGGGAGTTCTGGGACCTGCTGGAGACACTGCGGGCGGACGGACTGACGATCGTTGCCTCGACGCCCTACATGGACGAGGCCGTGCGCTGCGAGCGGGTGGCGCTCATTCAACACGGCCGGATCCTGGATGTGGGCGATCCACGGAAGATCGGAGCGCGCTTCGACCGTCCGCTGTTCGCGGTGCGAGGCGGCGATCGCGTGCGCCTGCTCCGCGCGCTGCGCGACCATCCGCACGCGCATTCCGTATTTCCGTTCGGGGCCGACGTGCATTTCACCGACGCACGCGCCGACCTCGGTGCCAACGCCGCTGCGTCGGAGCTCCGACGTCACCTCGCGGCGCAGGGGTTCGCCGATGCCGGCGTGGAGACAATCGAACCGGGCATCGAGGACGTGTTCATGGCGCTGATGCAGGCCGCGCCGAGGGCGGCGTGACGGTGGTCTCGAGCCCATCCCCCGCGATCGAAGTCCGAGGCCTCACGCGTCGATTCGGCACGTTCACGGCCGTCGACGGGATCAGCTTCGACGTCGCCGTGGGAGAGGTGTTCGGCTTCCTCGGCGCCAATGGCGCCGGGAAGACCACCGCGATCAGGATGCTGATCGGCCTGCTCGCGCCCAGCGGCGGCTCGGCGAGCGTGGCCGGGTTCGACGTGGCGACTCAGGCCGAGCAGGTGAAGCGGAGCATCGGCTACATGAGCCAGCGCTTCTCGCTCTACGAGGACCTCACCGTCCGCGAGAACATCACGCTGTACGGCGGCATCTATGGCCTGTCGGACCGCGCGATCGAAGAGCGCACCACCTCGCTGGCCGAGCGGCTCGATCTCGCCGGCGATCTCGACACCAGGGTCAAGAGCATACCGCTCGGCTGGAAGCAGAAGCTCGCCTTCTCCGTGGCGCTGCTGCACGATCCGAAGGTCGTGTTC
>DATFOL010000616.1:0-7000 GCA_035265545.1 Gemmatimonadaceae bacterium
CGGCGCGGACGCCGCAGAACGGGAGATCGACGTCGAGGCCCTCAAGCCCGCCTTCGACAACTTCCAGATGCGGATCACCCGCGAGTCGCTCTCGCAGATCAAGGACGTGGGCGACGCGAACTGGAGCCAGTTCATCCCCACCGTCCAGGAGCTCGAGATCGTCGACGGCGTCATCGACTCGCTCGATGAGGACGGCGACTCGCCCGTGCCGAACATCACGCACCGGTACCCGGATCGGGTGCTGTTCCTCGTGAGCCCGGTGTGCGCGAGCTACTGCCGCTTCTGCACGCGGCGCCGCAAGGTGGGCGACCCGGAGAAGATCCCGCTCAACCAGTACGAATCGGCGTTCGAGTACATCGCCGCGCACCCCGAGGTGCGCGACGTCATCCTCTCGGGCGGCGACCCGATGATGCTCTCGGACCGTCGGCTCGAATACATCTTCCAGCGGCTGCGTGCGATCCCGCACGTCGAGATCATCCGGCTCGGCAGCCGGATCACCTCGCACCTGCCGGAGCGGATCACTCCCGAGTTCTGCGAGATGGTGCAGAAGTACCACCCCATCTTCATGAACACCCACTTCAACCACCCGAGCGAGCTCACCCCCGCCGCGGTTGCCTCCCTCGACCGGCTGAGTCGCGCCGGCGTCTCACTCGGCTGCCAGACGGTGCTGCTGAAGGGTGTGAACGACGACCCCAAGGTCATGATGAAGCTGATGCACGAGCTGCTGAAGGCGCGCGTGCGTCCGTATTACATCTACATGGCCGACCAGGTGGCCGGGGGTGAGCACTTCCGCACCACGGTCCAGAAAGGGCTCGAGATCATCAAGGCTCTGCGCGGCTGGACGTCCGGGCTCGCCGTGCCGCAATTCGTCATCGACTCCCCGGGTGGTGGAGGCAAGGTTCCGCTCCTCCCCGAGTACGTCGAGGAGATCAACGACGACGAGGTGGTCTTCCGCAACTATGAGGGCAAGCGGTTCAGCTACAAGCAGCCGCGCCAGGTCAACGTGCCGAGCGAGGTGCCGATGATCGCCGCCGAGGCATCGTCCGATGTGGTGCCGATCGAGGCGGGGAAGACGGCGAAGAAAGGCCGCGCGGCCCGTCGGAGGAAGTCGGCGAACGGCTGACGCACGGCGCGGCGACCGGCCGCGCCGGCCCGCGCTCTCGGAGCTACACGCGCCCGAGTCGTTCGCGCACCACGGCGAGCGTCTCGGGCGCGATGGCGTAGGTGTGCTCCTCGCGCGGATACCGCCCCGCGCGGACGTCGTCCGACCAACGGCGAGCGGCCTCCTCGAGCACGGCGCGGCCGTCAGCGTACCGCTCGACGAACTTCGCCACGTGCCCCTCGCCGAGCCCAAGCAGGTCATGGAAGACGAGCACCTGGCCGCTCGTCCCCGCGCCGGCGCCGATCCCGATCACCGGGATCGACACCCGTTTCGTGAGGAGCGTCGCCACCTCGGCGGGAACCGCCTCGACGATGAGCGCGGCACAGCCTTCCGCCTCGAGCGCGATGCCATCGGTGATGATGCCGAGCGCCTGTTCCACGTCGCGCCCCTGCGCACGGTAGCCGTCGGGGGTCACGACCGACTGCGGCAGCAGCCCCACGTGCCCGACGACCGGGATGCCGGCGGCGACGATCGCCCGCACCCGCGAGAGCATCGCCCCCGCGCCTTCGAGCTTCACCGCGTCGCACCCTGCCTCGTCGACGAACCGCTTCGCGGTCGCGACGGCCATCTCGTCGCTCGACTCGTAGCTCCCGAACGGGAGGTCGCCGACGAGGGGCACCGCGTCGATGCCGCGGCGCGCCGCGCGCGTGAGGACGAGCAGCTCGTCGACGCCGATCTCACGCGTCGAGGCGTAGCCGAGCACCACGTTCGCCGCCGAATCGCCGACGAGCACCACGTCGACGCCCGCCGCCTGCGTGATCCGAGCCGTGGGGTAGTCGTAGGCGGTGAGCATGACGATGGGCGTGCCGCGCTCGCGCGCCGCAGCCAGGGTGGGAAGCGCCGAAGCGCCAGCCGCCGAGTTCCGTACGGACGCGCTCATGGGGCGGCTGGACTGGGAGTGACGAGCACGTTGTCGATCAGGCGCACGTCACCGAGCTTCGCCGCGATCGCGACGAGCGTCTCCCCATTCAGCTGGGCGACCGGCTCGAGAGTCTGCGCAGAGACGGCGGCGAAGTACTCCGGCGTGATCCCAGCCTCGGCAAGGATCGGCGCGCCGGCGGCCAGCGCGCGAGCGGCGTCGCGCTCACCTGCTGCTATCGCCGCCTCGACGGCGTGGAGCGCGCGCGCCAGCGCTCGCGCCCTGAGGCGCGCGCCAGGATCGAGCCGCACGTTGCGGCTCGACATCGCGAGCCCATCGGGCTCGCGCACCGTCGGGCAGATCTCCACATGCACCGGCAAGTCGAGATCGCGCACGAGCCGGCGGATGATCAGCGCCTGCTGCGCGTCCTTCTGACCGAAATACGCGTCGTCCGGCTGCACCATGTTGAGCAGCTTGGTCACCACGGTGGCGACGCCGCGGAAGTGCCCCGCCCCGCGCATCGCGCCCTCGAGCGGCTCCGCGAGCCCCGCCACCTCCACCGACGTCGCGAACCCCGCGGGGTAGACCTCGGCGACTCCGGGGGCGAACAGCACGTCCACGCCGGCACCCTTCGCGAGCTCGGCGTCGCGCGCCTCATCACGCGGATAGCGCGTGAGGTCGGCCGCGTCGTTGAACTGGGTCGGGTTGACGAAGAGCGACACGACCACGAAGCCCGAGCGCTCGCGGGCGCGACGCATGAGGGTGAGATGACCGTCGTGGAAGGCGCCCATCGTGGGAACGAGGCCGATGTGCGCGCCCACGTTCCGCGCAGATCGCACGACCTCGCGCAGCTCGTGCACGGTGCGGACGATCCTCACGCCGCGTCGGTGGCCGGGGCCACCGCGAGCTCGCGAGTGGCCGCAGCCAGCGCGTCCCAGAGCGGGAGCAGCTCGGGCGCGGATTCGGCGACCGCCTCCCGCTGGCGTGCCGCGGTCGCGACGTCGCCGCGCGCGATCGGACCGGTGAGCGCGCCGCGTGCTCCCTGGCGAGCCCAGTTGTCCACGCTCGCGCGCACGAGTGGAACGAGCGCCTCCCGCTCCAGGCCGACCAGCGATGCGAGGCGCTCCGCCGCACCCTCGAGCGTGATGAGGAAGTTGGATGCAACGGAGGCCGCGGCGTGGTAGAGCGCCCGCTGCTCGCGGGGCACCACCTTCACGCGCATTCCCAACGACTCGGCCAGCGAGCGGGCGGCGTCGAGGGCCGATGGGCTGCTTCCGTCGATCGCGCAGTAGGCACCGGCGAACTGCGCTCCCGCGCCGACGACGCTGAGCAGCGGATGGAGGGAGAAGCGCTTGTGCGGCGCGAGCAGATCGAGCGGTGCCGAGGCGCTCACGTGGCCAACGAGTGCACCGTGCGGCACGAGAGCGCTCGCGGCGGCGATCTCGCGGTCCGGGACACAGAGGAGCACCACCGCCGCACCACTCGCGACCTCGCCGCGGCCAAGCGGACCACGCACCTCGGCGCCGGACGCACGCAGTGCGGCGGCGAGCGCGGTCCCCATGCGTCCTCGGCCCACGATGGCGATCGGGTGCATGGGGGGAATATACAGAGGCAATGACACTGACGTACCCGAGTACTTCAGTACCCAGTACCGAGACTCTCTCGACTACTCCCCGGAATGCACAGCGCGTCCCTCGGTCGGGACGCGCTGTTGTTGTTTCGAGGACTTTCTGGATCGCGCTCCCGAGGTGCATTCCGGGAGCGACCCACGCTTACTGGGTACTCCGTACCTCAGTCGTACTCGGTACTGCGGTCGAAGTTCAATGCGCCCCGACTGTCGCCTCGTGCTCCTGCTGGGTCTCGGCGATCACCCGCTGTGCCGCCTCACCAGGCATCTCCTCGTAGCCCTTGAACTCGCGACGCAGTCGCGCGCGGCCGTGGGTCATCGACTGCAGGGCGCTGGCGTAGAGGTGCAGCTCCGACTGCGGCACGATGGCGCGGACGCGCGTGCCGCGCATGTCGGCGGGAGCAGGTTCGGTGCCGAGGATCTGCGCGCGGCGCGACGAGAGGTCGCCGAGCACGTCGCCCAGGCAATCGTCCGGGATGATGACGTCCACTTCGTCGAGCGGCTCGAGGAGCACGGGCTTGCACTTGGGCGCAACCGTCTTGAAGGCGAGGATCCCCGCCATCTTGAACGACATCTCGTTCGAATCCACGGTGTGGTACGAGCCGTCGAACAGCTCGACCTTGAAGTCCACGAGTGGGTAGCCGGCGAGCACGCCCCGCTCCGCGGCCTCGTGAATTCCTTTCTCCACCGCGGGGATGAACTTGCTCGGGATCGAGCCGCCCACGATCTGGTCTTCGAAGCGCACTCCCTGGCCGCGCGGTGCGGGGCCGATTCGCACCCAGCAGTCGCCGAACTGTCCACGCCCGCCCGACTGCTTCTTGTGTCGTCCCTGCCCCTCGGCGCGCGCGCGCAGCGTTTCACGATAGGCGATGCGCGGCCGACGCAGCTCGGCGGCGACGCCGAACTTCCGCCTCAACTTCGCCAGCACGACCTCGAGGTGCCGCTCGCCCATGCCCGTGACCAGCGTCTCATGTGTCTCGGCGCTCCAGTGCGACGTGAAGCTGGGATCCTCGTCGTGGAGTCGGTGGAGTCCCGACTGCAGCTTCTCCTCGTCCGCGCGATTCACCGGGGAGATCGCCATCTGCACCAGTGCTTCCGGGAAGCCGATCTGCGGCAGCCGCACCGGGTGGGCGCGCGTCGAGAGCGTGTCGTTCGTGTGCGTGTTGCGCAGCTTGGCCACGCAACCGATGTCTCCGGCGTGGAGGCGTGGCACCTCGATGCGGTCACGCCCCTGGATCACGGATAGATGGTTCAGCTTCTCGGCGCTCGCTCGCGTCGCGTTGAACACCTCGTCGCCCGACGCGACGGAGCCGGAGAGGATGCGGAAGAGGCTCACGTCGCCGACGTGCGGCTCGCTGTGGGTCTTGAACACGAGTGCGGCGAATGGCGCGTCATCGTTGGCGTGGATCTCGACCGTGTGGTCGCCTTCGGCGCCGACGAACGCGTGGATCTCCTCCATCTCCCACGCGTTCGGCATCAACTCGACGATCGTGGAGAGCACGGCACGCGTGCCGTAGTTGAGCGTGGAGGAAACGCAGAAGAGCGGGAAAAGCTCCATCCGCTTCATCGCGTCCTTCATGGCGCGAATCGCGTCGTCGCGGCCGATCTCGCCGCCGTCGAGGTAGCGCTCGAGCAGCGAGTCGTCGGTGGCGGCGATCGTCTCGATCAGCTCGGCGTAGTAGCGGTCGAACTGCGGCTGCACCTCGGGGGGCACGTCGGTCTCTTCGTATGCGCCGCTCTTGGTTCCGCGCGCGTAGACGTGCGCCTTCTTGTCGAAGAGATTCACGATCCCGTGGAAGTCCGGCCCTTCTCCGACCGGGACCTCGATGGGGATGACCTTCGACGTGAGACGTGACTTGATCTGCTGATAGATGGCGTCGAAGTCGGCGTTCTCCTTGTCCATCATGTTGACCACGAAGAGCACCGGATCGCCGCGCGAGACGGCCTCGTGGAACGTGCGCTCGGTGCCCACCTCGACGCCCGAGGTAGCCCCGATGACACAGAGGGCGCCGTCGGCTGCCGCGAGCCCAGCGATCGCGTCGCCCTGGAAATCGAGAAATCCTGGCGTGTCGATCAGGTTGATCTTCGTGTCCATCCACTCGGCGAATGCGCACCCGAGGTTGATGGAGTAGCCGCGCTCGGTCTCCTCGGGCGCGGAATCGGTGAGAGTGGTGCCATCGGCGATCGTGCCGTGGCGTTTACTGGAGCCGGACACGAAGGCGAGCGCATCGACCAGGCTGGTCTTGCCGCTCGCTCCGTGTCCGACCACCGCGATGTTGCGGATCTCCGAACCCCGATACTCTCGCATGCGCGTGCCTCACGTCTGAGCTATGAGAGTGTTCCGACTGGTGGAGCGGCGCGGAGCCAGGCTCGCAGCGTTTCGTCGCCGGCCTCGAGGAGGGCGAGCGGGTCCACCGCCAGGGCGCGCACCGACTGGCGCCCGTCGCTGATGCAGCGAAACACGAGGGCGCCACCGGGGTCGTCGCGCTCCTCGAGCGCGGCGCTCCAGAGGCGCCCTTCGTCGTCGGTGAACACACGCTCGCCCCCGGACGACCGTTGCGGCGGGTTGCGCGAGGAAGCTCTCTCCACTGCACCACCTGTGATGCGGTCGCGTAAGACATGCGAGCCGACAAACCGGGTGTCAAGCGGGAGGGGCACTGGCCCGGCTGGAGGGGTCGCGTTCACCTCTCGATGCCCCCACTTCAGGTTGGTGTTGGCCGGGGCCGAACGGCCGTGCATGGATACGAAACGGGCCCCGCTCTCCCAGCCAGGGCCCGTCCGTTATGTCGCAATTCTCTGACGAGTCAGTGTTCGTCGGTCAGTCTCCGTCATAGTCGAATGCGAGGCCGTCGGCTTCGCGCAGGCGATCGAGGACCGATTCCAGCGGTGCGAAGACGGGTGCGGTGAGGCCGATGATCGGACCCAGCGACACCGTGAGGGCACGGCGAGCGCCTTCGGGCCAGTCGGGCATCGAGAGGCCGGCAACGAGACGCCGGATCATGTGACCGCACTCACCAAGAAGCTGTGATGCCGTCGCATGAAGAATCTCGAGCGGAATCTCGAGCTCGCGGCTCACCAGGAGTCCGGTGCTCGCGTCACGCCAGGCGGCATCGCCGATGGCGCCCCTCTCCGCCCAGACGCCGAGATGACGGATGGCGTCCCGGTTGTCGTGCCCTTCTCCCGTCCGGTGCGACTCGACGGCCGCGGCCAGCGCCAGCGCCAGCAGCTCGACGTTCGGCACGCCGTAGAGCGTCACGATGTCTCGCGCAGGCCGCACCGGGACGAGCGACGACGGCGCAGTGTTGACGTGCGCCAGCACCGGCGAGTGATCGGGGCTTTCCTCGAGCATCAC
>DATFOL010000617.1:0-4187 GCA_035265545.1 Gemmatimonadaceae bacterium
GAACCCGGACGTCGGCACGATCATCCCGGGGATGCGGAGGCCGTCACACGTGAAGTCGAACATCGCCGCGAGCGACGCCCCGCCGCTGTCGAAGGAGCTGCTGGCGGAACTGCGAAAGCACCGGTGGGATCGAGAGCCTTCGGAGTGGTCGCAGTGAAGTAGCCGTGGCTTGGACTTGATCGCTCAACGAGTCGCTACAGGCGATCAAACAACAGGGACACGGATTGAACGGATTTGAACTGCAGAAGAGCCGGATCGCTCCGCTCCGGGTCGAGATGCCTGGGACCGCACAAGGCTCCCTCCATCCACGATCCCAAAGTCTTTGATGGTCCGGTGGAGAGATCGCTCCGCCCCAACGGAGCGATCCGGCCGTTTCCGTTCAATCCGCAACAATCCGCGTTCCCGCCGTTGCGACGCCACTGGTAGCATCCGAGTCACGTGGTCCGGCGGATCCCGAACGCAGACGACGATCATCCGTCACGCCGCAGCCTGCTCCTGCGCGCCGAGCACGATTCCCGCGTCCGACTCCCGCCACGACGACCTCCACCCGTCGTCCGTCGCCATCAGCCTGCGTAGCAACGCGAGCGAGAGGAACGCCACCACCCCTAGTACCATGAAGCCCGCGCCGAACGAGCCGGTGCGCTGCTTGAACTGGCCGAGCATCGTCGGCAGCATGAAGCCACCGAGGCCGCCGACCGCGCCGACTACACCGGTCGCGATTCCGATCTGCCGACGGAAGCACTGCGGCACGAGCTGGAACACGGCGCCGTTGCCGAGTCCGAGGCACACCATCACCGCCACGAGGATGATGAACATCACCGTGAGGCTGGGAAGCCGCGCGGCGGCGATGTACGCGGCGCCGATGCCGGCGAGCAGCACGTACAGCAGCCGCACGCCGCCGATGCGATCGGCGACGTATCCTCCGACCGGTCGCAGCCCGCTGCCCGCCAGCGCGGCGAGTGCCGTGACGTAGCCGGCCGACACGGCGGAGAGCTGATACTGGTCGCGGAGCAGCAGCGGCATGAAGCTGCTCAGGCCGACGTATCCGCCGAACGTCACGCTGTACAACAGACAGAACCACCAGAGCTCGCGCTGTCGCAACGCCACGAGGTAGCTGCCCAGCGACTGCTGCGTCACGCGCATGGGGCTGTCCTTGGCCAGAAGCCAGAACGCGACCAGCACGAGCGCGAGCGGGATCATCGTCAGCGCGAGCACGTTGTGCCAGCCGACCACGGCGGCGATGCGCGGCGCCGCGAGGTTGGCGACCACCGTACCGCTGTTTCCCGCCGCCGCGATTCCCATCACGAGCCCCTGCCGCTCGGGCGGGTACCATCGGCTGGCCAATGGCAGCACGACGGCGAACGACGCGCCAGCGACGCCGAGCATGAGCCCCACGGCGACCAGCACGCCGAGCGAGGTGCCGGACTTCCAGCCGATGAGCAGCGGGATGAACAGCGCGAGCAGCATCGCGAGGCCGACACGGCGGCCGCCGAACCGGTCGCTCAACAGTCCGAGCGGGATGCGCATCAGCGAGCCGCTGAGGATCGGGATCGCCACCATCAATCCTTTCTGCCCCGCGCTGAGCCCGAGGCTCTCGCTGATCGAGACGCCGAGCGCCCCGAGGAGCACCCAGATCATGAAGCTCAGATCGAAGTGCAGGAATGCCGCGAGGACCGTGGGCTTGTGGCCGTACGCGCTCGCTTGGTCGCTGTGCTCTCTCGAAGTCGCGGTCACGGCGTGGACTGGATGGTGGGATGATCGCGCCGCGCAGCGAGATGCTCGCCGACGGCGGTGACGAGTGGTCGCATCTTCGGAGGCGACGCGACGACGTGCGGCGGAACTCCACGTTCCTCGAGCACGGCCGAGCAGGTCGGTCCGATCGAGCCGACGACCGTGCGATGGCGGAGCGCATATGCGAGCGCCGCGCTCCGCCCCATGCGCGCGCCGATCTCGAAGAGGTGGCGGACCTGCACCTGATTGGTGAAAGCGACCGCGTCGAGCCGGCCGTCGATCAATTCGGTGATCAACTGCTCGATCGGCGCGACGTCGTCGGGAATGCGCCACTCGTACGACCGGAGCTCCTGTACCGTCGCTCCGCGGGCACGCAGCGCGTCGACGAGCGGCGGGTTGCCGCCGCCGTCATGCAGCAGCGCGATGCTCCGGCCGGCCACCAGCGATTCGGGAAGCACCTCCAGCAACTCTGCCGTCGTGTGCGGCGACCGCGCGTTCACGCCGACCGGGATGCCGCGCTTGCGCAGCACCGTCGCCGGTTTCGGCCCGCGACACACCGTGGTCACGCTGCGTAGCGCGTCGACGATCGGCTCGAGCAGGCCGACCGTCGCCGCCTGCTCGAGCATCGAGGTCACGCCGGCGCCGGTGAGGAAGACGACGAGCTGCACGCGCCCTCGACAGATGTCGTCGATCAGGACCGGCAGCAGCGAAGTGACGTCCACCGGCACCTCGGCGACGGCGGGCGCGCACACGGGTTCGCCGCCCTCGCGGCGTACGAGCTCGGCGAGCTCGCTCGAGAGTCGTGCCTCGAGCAGTCCGATGCGCGAGCCGCCGAGCCGGGTCATCCGCTCGCGCTCCATGCGCCCGCCGGCGTCAACCACAGCAGCACGCGGCCGTCGGAGGTGAGCTCCGTGCGGTACGTCCTGAGCGACTGACACGCGTTGCCGAGCGGAGTGCCCGTCGCCAGATCGAACTTGTACGAGTGCAGCGGGCAGATCACCTTGCCGTCGCCGACCATGCCGTCGGCGAGCAGTCCGGCCTTGTGCGGGCAGCGCGCCTGGGTCGCGTACACCTCGTCGGACGCGCGCGAGCGGAACACGGCGATCTCGCGCCCACCGACGAGGAAGGTCTGTCCTTCGCCGGGAGGGATGCGCTCGACCGGACCGAGGTCGTAGCGCACCGTGCCGTCCAGGGAGATCGGGGCCGCGCTCATGCCGGCGTCTCGACGGCGCCGACCGGCTCCAGCGCATCGGCGAACTGCGACGGATGCACCGGAGTCACCGCTTCCTGCCACGGATCGACGAACGCGTCGACCGCGGCGTCGATTGCCGCATCGAGCCGGTCGCAGATCCCCTCGGAGTCGTCGACCAGGATGCTGCGCAGCTTCTCGATCCCGATGCGCGGGACGAAGTCATAGGTACGCTCGAGGTACTTCGCGTGCTCGCGGTAGAACTGCATGAATCGACCCATGTACAGCAGCACTGCATCGTGCGAGTCCACGACGACGAGCACGTCGCCCTTGCGGACGTGCGCGCCGGCCGCGCCGCCGACGTACACCTCCCACTTGCCACCTTCGATCGCCACCGCGCCGACGTCCTTCGTCGTCGCCTCCGAGCAGTTCCGCGGGCAGCCCGCCGTCGCGAGCTTGAGCTTGGCCGGCGTCTCGAGCCCCTGATAGCGCCGCTCGATCTGCACGCCGAGCGTGGTGCTGTCACCCACGCCGTACCGGCAGAACTCCGAGCCGAGGCAGGTCTTGCAGGTGCGGAACGATTTGGTGTACGCGTGGCCCGACGGCATCCCGAGCTCGCGCCACATCTCGGGCAACTGCTCCTTCTTCACCCCCACGAGATCGATGCGCTGGCCGCCGGTGAGCTTCACCATCGGCACGGCGTACTTCTGCGCGACGTCGGCGATGCGGCGCAGCTCGGCCGCGGTGGTGACGCCGCCGAAGATGCGCGGGATCACGCTGAACGTGCCGTCCTTCTGGACGTTGGCGTGCACGCGGTCGTTGATGAACCGCGCGTCGCGCTCGTCGTCGTAGTCCTTGCCCCAGATCGTGCGCAGCAGCGACGCCAGTCCTGCCTTGCTGCCGGGGTCCTCGTGCCCGCCCGCCAGGATCGCGAACACCGACGACACGCTGCGCAGCCCGAGCTCGCGCACCGCGCTGACGAGATCCGCCTTCGTGAGCGGCACCCCCGGCACGTAGTAGTGCACCGACGGATCCGACTGGAGGTTGTCGCCCGCCGCGAACTCCAGCACCTGCTGCACCTGCGCCTTGCACGCGCCGCAGCCCAACCCTGCGCGCGTCGCGTCGCACAGCGACTTGAGCGTGCAGTGCCCCGCGTCGACGGCGGCGACCAGCGCGCCCTTCGACACGCCGTTGCAGTTGCAGATCTGTGCCGTGCTCGGCATCTCGGCGATGCTCGTCTCGCTCTCGCCCGCGGCGAGCTGGAAGA
>DATFOL010000618.1:0-2421 GCA_035265545.1 Gemmatimonadaceae bacterium
GCCTGCCCCGTCGAGCGACTCCCTCGCGCGGAACAGGAACACCAGCAACACGCGGTCGCCGCGCGCGGGGGTCCTCATCGAGGCCGACTCGCTCCGGGCGCGCCTCTCGCGGACCTCGCCGCGCGGCCGCATCGCGCTCGCGGTGCTCGCCGGCACCGACACCGTGACGCGTCTGGATACTGCCAGCCGAGCGCAGGCCAAGTTCGATGCGACGGAGACTGGCGTGGTACGCCTGCCGAATGGCGGCACGTGGTCGGTGGTGGCGGCCCATGCGCTCACCACGCGCTGGCAGCGATGGGGTGTATGGATGCTCGGCGTCGCCGGCGTGCTGTTCCTCGCGATCGGCCTGTTGCGCGAGCAGCGGCGGGCGTTGCACGTCGCCGCCCGTTCCGTCGAGCTGGAGCGACTCTACAGCGACGTGAAGCGCGCCAATCAGGCGAAGAGCGAGTTCCTCGCCAACGTCTCGCACGAGCTACGTACGCCGCTCAACGCGATCGTTGGATTCGTCGAGCTGCTCAGGGATGGCTTCTACGGCGATCTGACACCGCGGCAGGTCCCGCCGGTCGATCGCATTGCCGCATCCGCGACGCACCTGCGACATCTGGTGGACCAGGTGCTCGACATCGCCAAGATTGCGGCGGGTCGACTCGAGGTGCACTCCGAAACGATCGTGCTCCGACCGTTCGTGCTCAACGTCGCGAGCGAGCTCGAATCACTGGTGAGCGAGAAGGGCCTCGCGCTGTCCATCACGGTCGGTGCGTCACTGCCCCGCGTGCGCACCGACCCGACGCATCTTCGTCAGATCCTGATCAACCTGATCGGCAACGCGGTGAAGTACACGCCGGCCGGATCGGTGAGCGTGCGCGCGCGGCTGCTCGGCGCCCCCGAGGAGCTCGGGTCGCGTACGCCCATGCCTCGTGCAGGCATGGACGACCCATCGGCCGCGGCGCTGCTCGCCCGCGCACCACGCAGCGGCATCTGGGTGGCGCTGCAGGTGATCGATACCGGCGTTGGGATCGCCGCGAGCGATCTGGCGCGCATCTTCGACGAGTTCGAGCAGGTGAACGCCGGGCCGCGGGGCGATTCGATGCAACGCGGCACGGGCCTCGGGCTCGCCATCTCGCGCCGGCTCGCGCGCCTCCTTGGCGGCGACATCAGCGTCGAGAGCGTGCTCGGTCGCGGCTCGACGTTCACGATCTGGCTCCCTGTGAGCCCGGCCGACCTGGCGCGTGAGCGTCCGCTCACGGGTGAGGTACAGGTGGTGCCGACGGCCTGAAGACCGGGGGCGCTGCTCAGCGGCGGAAGATCGACTTCATGCGGGAGAGCAATCCCCCCGCGTCCGCTGCCTCGCCCTGTTTCAGCGCGGTGTCGAGCTCTTTCGCGAACGTCACCGCATCGGGATAGCGCTGCCGGGGATCCTTGCTGAGACCGCGCATCACGACATGCTCGACCGACGCGGGGAACTTGAGACCCGGCTTGGCGCTGTTCAGTGGCGTGGGAGGCTGCGAGAGCAGCTGCGAGAACATTTCGCGTGGCGTCTTCGCCGTGAACGGCAAACATCCGCTGAGCAGCAGATAGGCGATCGTCGCGAGGCTGTATTGATCGGCGGCTGGCGTCACGAGCTCACCGGACAGCGCTTCCGGCGCGACGTACATGAGCGTCCCGACGAAGAAGCCGGCCCGCGTCAGTCGCTGCTCGGGCGCCATATCCGTGTCGGTCGCGATCCCGAAGTCCAGCAGCTTCACCTGCCGCGTGGCCGGATCGTACATCACGTTGTCCGGCTTCAGATCGCGATGCACGATGTTCACGGTATGCGCCGCCTGTACCGCGTCGGCGATCTGCGTGATGATCGTGGCCACTTCGTCCGCCGGCAGCGGCGCGTGCTGCTTGACGTAGCGCTCGAGGAGTTCGCCCTTGGCCCATTCGATGGCAAGAAAATGCAGACCAGGCCCCGCCTCTCCGACCTCGATCGTGCGCACCACGTTGGGATGCACCACGCGCTCGCCGTAGTGCGCTTCGCGAACGAACCGGGCGACCGCGGTCTTGTCCTGCCGCAGCTTCTCGCGGAGCACCTTCACGGCCACCACACCGTGCGTCGCGTGCTCGGCGCGAAACACGGCCGACGTTCCGCCTTCGCCCACTTCACCGCGGAGGGTATACCCAGCGATCGTCTGGCCAATCAGGTTTTCTTTCGGCACGGCGCGAACGTAACTCCCTATCGGGGTCCGGAGCAAGCGAAATGCGATTCGGGAAGATGCAACGCCGCTCTGCTCCATTCGGCAGGACGCCGACGGATTTCTTGACAAAAGTTCAGGTCGTTCCTATATAGGCGCCGCACGTCGAGTGGCGTGCCCAGCACCACGAAGCGCAGGATCGATTCACTCCGTTGGAGGCAGCGCGCAATGGCCAGAGGGAAAGTGA
>DATFOL010000619.1:0-2009 GCA_035265545.1 Gemmatimonadaceae bacterium
TCGAGCAACGCGACACGCTCGTCGCCGAGCACGTGGCGCACCATCTCGAGCGGGAACTTGTCGTGCCCCGCCGGCACCGGCGTGTGGGTGGTGAAGACGCAGCGGTGCCGCACCGCCTCGAGGTCGGCGTCGTCGAGCTCGAAGTGCTCCCGCCCATCGAGCTGCCGCTCCAGCAACTGAAGCGTGAGCAGCGCCGAGTGTCCCTCGTTGAGGTGATAGATCGTCTCGCCCTCGTACCCCATCGACTGGAGCAGCGCCGCGCCCCCCATTCCGAGCACGATCTCCTGGCACAGACGGTAGTGCTCGTCGCCACCGTAGAGCGTGTCGGTGAGCGTGCGGTCCCACTCGGAGTTCTCGGGCAGCTGGGTGTCGAGCAGGAAGACGGGCACGTCGTGCCCGCGCACTCCGCGCACGGTGTACTTGAAGGCGCGCACGTGTACCTCGCGCCCCTCGATGAGCACCGTGCTGCGTGCGTCGACCGGGTCCAGCACCGATTCGGGCGACCAGTGCACCGGCAGCTCGGTCTGCTGGCCAGCCGCGTCCAGATGCTGCTCGAAGTAGCCTTTCCGGTGAAGCAGGGTCACGGCGACCAGCGGTACGCCGAGGTCGGCGGCGGACCGGAGGGTGTCGCCGGCCAGTACGCCGAGACCACCGCTGTAGGTGGGGATCGCCTGCTCCAGGCAGATCTCCATGGAGAAATACGCGATGGTCGATCGCGCGGACGTCAACGTCATCTAGGCCTCATGCTCGTGTCGCGCGACGGCGGCCATGCGCTCCTCGCGGAGCGTGGCCGCCATGTGCGCGGGGTCACGTCGTGGTGATTCCGACGATGTGGGTGCTTCAGGGAAGTCTACTGTTCCACTTCGTCCATTCAATGGACGGGGCTGCCTGGCGTGCGGGGCTGGAAGGATCAATCGGGCTGGACGCCGGCTCAGCAGCGACGCTGAATCGTACCGGACTCCAACGCTGGCGCGCAACTGTCCGGTACCGAACAGACGATCGACGCTGTCACATCGTTCCACAACCATCAACCGAAGCTCGCAGGGGCGAGCACTGCGACCGGTAGCGTCGCGAGCGCGCTGCCGACGTGGATCGCTCCGTCGCGCTCGGAAACCCGGACTCCGCTCAGGAGACACCGCCATCCGTCCACCCCCTCTGCCCCCATCCCGACCAGTCGCGTATCACCCCAGCGATGCCCGATCGGGGCTCCCTCCCCGAGCGCCGTCGTGAGGCGCGGGGCGAGAACGACCCGCGCCCCGAGGTCGCTCGCACGACGAAAGGCGACGACACGCCCGGCATGTGCGCCCGCCGCGACGAGCGGGCGATAGCCTCCGGTCGTGAACGCCGCCCCATCGTCGCGCCGCAGCCGCAGCAGTCGCGTCGTCAGGTAGATCTTGAGCCGTCCGTCATCGATCGTCTCCCGCCACCGTTGCAACAGGTCTGCCGGCGGGATGCCGTCCCGGTCCTCCTCCATCGCACGCTGCACCTCGTCGAGCCGCGCCGCCCTCGACTCCCAATCCACTGGCCGGCGGTTGTCCGGATCGACGAGCGCCTGGAACCAGAGCTCGTCGCCGCGATAGACGTCCGGCACCCCGGGCGCGGTGAGGTGCACGACGAGCCGCGCCAGCGAGTTCCACATCCCGGTCGTCCCCACCTCGGTGGCCAGCGGCGCGAGGTCGCGCAGATATCGGCCCGGCGACGCACGGTCCAGCAGCGCCGCGATGAACTCCGACACCGCCCCCTCGTACTCGGCGTCCGGGTCGGTCCAGCTCGTGCTCACCTTCGCCTCGCGTACGGCCTTCTGGATGTACGCCGTGAGCCGCTCGCGCAGCTCGGCGAGCGTCGCGTCGTCCTCGTGCACCGCGCCGCCGCCGATGGGCCAGATGCCGAGCAGCGCCTGATAGATGAAGTGGTCGGTGGTGCGCGTGGGGGCGAGCCGGCCGCGGACGATCCGCCGCAGCACCCGATGCCGGCGGCGCCACATCCTCAACCGGCGCTCCCACGTCGCG
>DATFOL010000620.1:0-7005 GCA_035265545.1 Gemmatimonadaceae bacterium
GAGCGCGAGGAGGAGTGCCGGCGACTCGAGGGGCTGCGCGATCGGCTCGAGGCGGCGATTCTGGCGCGCGTGCCGGATGCGGTAATTCACGGCCGCGGCGCGCCACGCGCGCCGCACATCTCGAACATCTCCGTACCGGGCACCGAGAGCGAGTCGATGCTCATCGCGCTCGACCTTCGCGGCATCGCCTGCTCCGCGGGCTCGGCGTGTCAGAGCGGTAGCATCGAGCCGTCGCACGTGCTCGGCGCGGTGGGCGTCTCCGCTGACATCGCCAAGGCGGCGGTCCGGTTCAGCCTCGGCGCGCTCAGCACCGAGGCCAGCGTCGACCGGGTCGCAGAGGTGTTCCCCATGCTCGCCGAGAAGGCGCGCCGTCTCGCGACGGCTTGAGCGGATGATGCGCGGTCGGGTGCTCGTCGCGATGAGCGGCGGAGTCGATTCGTCCGTCGCCGCGGCGTTGCTGGTGCGGCAGGGATACGACGTCGTCGGCGCGACGATGAAGCTCTTCTGTCACGGCGACGATGTCCCCGACCGTCCGTGCTGCTCGCTCGACAGCGTGAACGACGCGCGCCGCATCTGCGAGCAGCTCGGCGTGCCGCACTACGTACTCAACCTCGAGAGCGCCTTCGGCCACGACGTGGTGCAGGACTTCGTCGACGAGTATGCCCGCGGACGGACGCCGATCCCGTGCGTGCGCTGCAACACGTTCACGAAGTTTCGCGACCTGGTGCGCAAGGCCGACGCGATGGACGCACAGTGGATCGCGACGGGACACTACGCGCGCGTGATCGACGGCGCGCTCCACCGTGGGCTCGACCCCGCGAAGGACCAGTCGTACTTCCTCTGGGGGATCGACCGCCGCGTGCTCTCGCGCATGGTGCTCCCCGTCGGCGCCCAGACGAAGGCGGAGACGCGGGCGATCGCCCACGAGTTGGGATTGGAGCTGATCGCCGAGAAGCGCGAGAGCCAGGACATCTGCTTCGTGCCCGACGGCGACCACACGCGCGTGATCGCGCGCGTACTCGGCGCCGACGCGCCGTCGCTCGCGCCCGGCCCGTTGATGTTGCGCGACGGGACGGTGGTCGGCGAGCACGCCGGGTACGCGCGGTTCACCGTCGGCCAGCGTCGCGGGCTGCCGGGCGGGTTTGCCGAGCCGATGTTCGTCGTGGCGATCGAGCCGGAGACGCGCGCGGTGGTGATCGGGACGCGGGACGAGCTCGTCGGCCGCGGAGTCGTCGTGCGCGAGGTGAATTGGCTCGTGAACGCGGAGCCCCGAGTGGGCGACGAGATGCACGTGCAGATCCGGCACCGGGCACGAGCCGTGGCGGGCGTGATCGTGCGTTGCTTCGCTGGCGAGGTGGAGGTGGCGCTCGAGGAGCCGGCAAGCGCGATCAGCCCGGGGCAGTCGTGCGTGTTCTACGCCGGCGACCAGGTGCTCGGCGGCGGCGTGATCGAGCGCGGTCGGCGCGAGCTGCCGGTACGGGCAGCGTAGCTCGACGCACAAAACCCGGCTCGCCAAACAAGCCGCGAGTACCCGGGGATTCCCCGCAGTACTCGTGTACCGAATACACGGTACGGGGTACCAGGTACGCCCTCCAGGCGAGCAATCATCCCCGCGCGAACAGATTCGGTGACGGTGACCTGACCCGAGTACCGACGTTAGGTCATGCACGACTTTCGCCGCCTTCGCGTATGGCACGAGGCCAAGTCGTTGGGCATTTCTATCTACGTACTTTGCTCTGAGCGACCTCGATCGGATCTGCTCGTCACCGCGCAATTGCGTCGCTCGGCACTTTCGATCGCAACGAACATCGCGGAAGGCTGCGGAAAGAACTCGCGAGCTGAAACGCTGCGGTATCTGGAGATCGCTTCAGGCTCGGCCGCCGAGACTGAGCATCATCTCGAGGTTGCGCGTGAGGTCGGCGTCATCGAAACAGAGAAGGCCGAGCAGCTCGTCGCTGCTATCAAGAATGTTCGACGGATGCTGCGCGCATTGATCCGTCGGTTCCCGCATTGAGGTCTCGCCCGGAAGGCGTACATGGTACCCTGTATCCAGTACCCCGTACTTGAGTACTGCTGGAAATCCGCGCGTACTCGCATGACAGCGCAGTGCGCAGGGCCGTGAGAATCGCCGCGCAGCCTAGTACTTCATCCCCCCCGCCTCCGCGAACGCCTTCATCGCCTCCTCCTGCTCCGGCGTCAACTTCTCCGGCACCGCGACCTCGATCTGTACGATCAGATCCCCGCGCGACCCTTCTTTCTCGATCCCCTGCCCGCGCACGCGGAACCGCTTGCCCGACGCCGTGCCCGGAGGGATCCTGATCGCCACCTTCGTCCCATCGAGCGTCTTCACGCTCACCCGTGAGCCGAGCGTGGCCTGCGCGATGTTGATCGGCACGGGCGCGATGAGGTCGAGGCCTTCGCGCTTGTAGAAGCGGTCCGGCGTGACCGTGAAGGTGATCAGCAGATCGCCCGGCGGGCCGTTCTTCGTGCCTTTGCCGCCCTGACCTTTCAGCCGGATCTTCGTGCCCGTGTCCACACCGGCGGGCACGGTGATCGACACCTTCTTCCGCGTGCGAACTTCGCCCGCGCCGGCACACGTCGGGCAGCGCTCGGTCGGCACCTGGCCGCGGCCGAGGCAGACCGGGCAGGGACGGTTCACGGCGAATCCGCCCTGGCCGAAGCTGATCGTCCCGCGGCCCTTGCACTCCTCGCAGGTCACCATTCGCGCACCGGGCGCTGCACCGGTGCCGTGACAGGTACCGCACTCCTCGTTCAGGTCCAGCTCCACCGGCACCTTTCCGCCGAGGGCCGCGGTGCGGAACGGGATCTCGAGCGTCGACTCCACGTCCTGGCCGCGCTGCGGACCGCGGCTGCGCGCACCCGCCGCGCCCGGGCGGGCGGCGCCGCCACCGAACATCGAGCTGAAGATGTCGCCCAGGCCACCCAGGCCGCCGATGTCGAACTCGTCGAATCGGACGTTGGGTCCTCCAGGAGGTGGCGGGCCGCCACGCGTCCCCGCTCCCCTCGGCCCACCGCCGAACCCACCGAACGCTCCGAGCTGGCGCATCTGGTCGTACTGCTTGCGCTTCTCGGCGTCGCCGAGGGTCTGGTAGGCCTCCGAGATCGCCTTGAAGGTGTCCGCCGCCTTGGGGTCGTTCGGATTCTTGTCCGGGTGGTGCTTCGCCGCGAGCTTCCGGTACTGCTTCTTGATCTCGTCCTGCGTCGCGGAGGCGGGGACGCCGAGGACGGCGTAGTAGTCTTGCTGGGCCATGTCCGCCCTTACGGGGTCAACCGTTCCACTGCTTCACCACGACCCGGGCGGGACGCAGGAGCTGGCCGTTGAACAGGTACCCCACCTGGAACACGCGAGCGACGAGGTGGTCGTCCTCCTTGGACGCGGCCGCCTCGGTCATCACCGCCTCATGGAGCGCGGGGTCGAACGGATGCTCGATCGGATTGATGATCTCCATTCCGTGTCCCGCCAGCGTTTTGAGCAGCTTCTTCTCCACCAACTCCACGCCCTCGACGACCGTCTTCGCGTCCGTCGTGGCGGGATCGACGTGAGCGAACCGACCGAGGTCGTCGAGGGCGTCGATCATCCCCTTCAGCATGTCGCCCTGACCACGCAGGTGCGCCTCCTGGCGCTCGCGCGCGGTCCGCTTGCGGAAGTTGTCGTACTCGGCCGCCAGGCGAAGGTACTTGTCGCGCTGTAGCTCCAACTCTCGCTGCGGATCGGCCGACTCGGCGGCCGCGAGCGTTCCTGCGTCGTCGAGCACGGCGCCGTCGTCGGGGATGGTGGTGTCGGTCGGGAACTGGTCGGCTTCAGACATGGCGCTCTATCGAAGTGTGGCGGAAATGTCGTCGGACGTAGGTCCGGCATGCAACGGGCCCATGAGAATACGGGCGGCTGTGTGCGAAGGTGGCAGCGGACTTTGCGGCTGCGATTCCCTGCTGCCGCTTCTCGCCCAGGATCGCTCCGGCGCCTCTGGCGCTGATGCGTCAGGGCCTGCCTGGCTTCCCCGTAGGCTCGATCTCGGAGGTCCCGAACACCGCTTGGCGCCGCACCATCTCCAACGCCGCTTGCGCGGCCCGCTGCCGTACCTCGGCCCGGTCGCCGATCAGGCGCAGTTGGCGGGCCTCCGTCACCCCGTTCAGATCGCTCGCGATCCACACCGTCCCTACCGGTTTCTCTTCCGTGCCGCCTCCCGGCCCGGCGATCCCGGTGATCCCGACGCCGACCGAGGCCCCGGTCGCTGCCCGTGCTCCGGAAGCCATCGCCCGCACGACGGGCTCACTCACGGCGCCGTGCTCCTCCACCAGCCTCTGCGGCACACCCAGGAGTGACGTCTTGAGCCCGTTGGAGTATGCGATCACCCCGCCGAGCACGACGTCGCTCGACCCCGGGATCGCCGTCAGCCGCGCACCCAGGAGCCCTCCGGTGCAGCTCTCCGCCACGCCGAGGGTGAGCCCACGGTCGCGGCAAAGATCCAGCACCACCGCTGCCAGGTCGGCGCCGTCCTCTCCGTACACGGCGTCGCCGACCACCTCGCGCAGGCGGTCCGCGGATGCAGCGAGCCGGCGGTCGGCCTCGTCGGGAGCCGCGCCGCGAACGGTGAGTCGCAAATCGGTGCCCTCGGCGTTGGGCAGATATGAGAGTCCGGCATCACCCACGCCACCAGCGATTGCCGCGACACGGTCGGCGATGAACGACTCGCCTACTCCCGTCGTCCGCAGCGTGCGTGAGCGGACCACGCGGCGGTCGTCGCCAAGTCGCTCGCGGATGAGTGGGATCAGCGTATCGGCGAGCATGCCGCGCATCTCGCGCGGCACCCCCGGGAGCATCGCCACCCATCGGCCTCGTTCGTCCTCCAGCCAGATCCCGGGAGCCGAGCCGTGGTTGTTGCGCAGCTTTCGCGCGCCCTCGGGAAGCATCGCCTGCTGCCGGTTCGCCGCGGGCATCGGACGTTGAAAGAGACGCGTGAAACGCTCCTCCATCCAGGCGAGATGCTCCTCGTCGAGCACCATGCCACGCCCGAACAGCGCCGCGATCGACGGCTTCGTGAGATCGTCGCTCGTCGGGCCGAGCCCACCGGTCGTGATCACGGCGCCGGCGCGATCGAGCCCCTCGCGCACTGCCGCGGCAATCGCGTCGGCCGTATCGCCCACCGTCGTGCGGCGCGTGATCTCCACTCCTTCCGCCGCGAGCGTGCGCGCGAGGTGCGCGGCGTTGGTGTCGATGGTGTAGCCGAGGAGGAGCTCGTCGCCGATGGTGACGACTTCGATGTGCATGATGGCGGAGGAGTGAGCGGGCGGTTCGCCGCGCGTCAGCTCCGGCCGCGGACGGGCGCCCCGGTGAAGACCCGACCGTAGCTGCGCAAATACAGCACGAGCGAGTAGATCGTGAGCGCGATGGCGCCGATCATCGCAACAACGCCGACGAGGCCATTGAAGTTCGCGAAAGCGCTCCACGACGTCAGCCCCTTCCAGTTCTGTCGCGCAGCCAGCGTTGCGGCGAAGAACCAGAAGTAGGCCGCGCCCACCCAGATCCACTGGAAGGCCGTCTTCCACTTCGCCGGGCCGATCGCGGCGATGATCACCCCGCGCCGCGCGGCGGCTTGGCGGAACACCGTCATGAATGCTTCGCGCCCGAGCACGATCGCGAGTATCCACCAGGTGAGCGGGATCTCACCGACCGGCGTGTGAAAGGGGAACACGTTCGCGGCGACGCGTGCGCCGAGCTCCTCGTCGGCATGCACCGATGGGCGCATGAGCATGAACATCGGGACGAACGTCCCGACGAGGAGCAGCTTGTCGGCGAGCGGATCGAGAAGCCGGCCGAGATCCGTCTCCTGCTTGCGCGACCGCGCGAGGTGGCCGTCGACATAGTCGCTCACGGCGGCGACGATGAACAATACGAACGCAGTGAGCCGGAGCGCAGAGGACGGGGCGAAGGGAAGCCACGCGACCAGCGGCGTGATGGCGATGCGACCGGCGGTGAATGCGTTCGGAAGGTTCACGTCGTGAGGCGAAGGATCATGCGAGGGACTTGAGCACGAGCTTGCTGACGGCGCGTAGCGTCTCGAATACGCCGTCGCCCGTGACGGCGACAGCTTCAAAATACGTCGCGCGCTCAATCCATTCCCCGGTGGGAAGCTGCTCCACCAGATTCTCGGCCGCGTGATACGCGTCGGGCGTGATCCGCTGCTTCGACGGCTCGGTGACTTCCCACCCGGGATTGAGCGCTGCCTGCAGTTCGCGGACCGGGGCAGCGTTCGGGAGGTCACGCTTATTGTACTGGATCACGAATGGCATCTTCGTCAGGTCGTATCCGTACTCCGCCATGTTGTCGTACAGGTTCTGCATGGCCTCCTGATTCGCCTCCATGCGCTCCACCTGAGAGTCCGCCACGAAGACGATGCCGTCCACCCCCTTGAGGATGAGCTTGCGGCTCGCGTTGTAGTAGACCTGGCCGGGCACCGTGTAGAGATGGAACCGCGTCTTGAACCCGCGAATCGTGCCCAGGTCCACCGGCAGGAAATCGAAGAAGAGCGTGCGCTCCGTCTCGGTGGCGAGCGAGATGAGCTTGCCCCGTGTGTCCGGCTGCACCTTGCCGTAGATGTGCTCCAGATTCGTCGTCTTGCCGCCGAGCCCCGACCCGTAATAGACGATCTTGCAGTTGATCTCGCGCGAGGCGTAGTTGATCATCGACATGGCTGTCTCTCCTTACTGGAACAGCTTGTCGATCTCATCGTCGGCGCCGGAGAGGAGTCCGGGACCGCCACCCTGCGCTTCCGTGGGACGGGAGAACACCTGCTCGAACAGCCGAGTGAGCTCGTTCACGGTCTCCTTCATCTTGAGGCGGACCAGGCCGAGCGTCGTACGGTTGTCGAACAGCACGACGAGGATGACGCGGCGCGCCACGTCGGCCAGGTACATCGATTCCTTCTCGCCCTGGTGAAACAGCGAGTTGAAGTCACTCTCGCCGATCAGCTTCGCCAACTGATC
>DATFOL010000621.1:0-2695 GCA_035265545.1 Gemmatimonadaceae bacterium
CAACAGCTCTCCACCCGGCCAGAACAGCTTGCGACCGGTGACGAAGTCGAGCGGAAGATGCGACAGCGTCATGAGCACGCAGAGCGCGCCCGTCGAGCGCCGGTCGGTGGCGACGTATGCGACCGCTCCGGTGACCGCGGCGATGAGCGCCGCCGCGGGAAGGGTGTGCGAGTAGAGCCCATGCGGGTTGCAGGTCCGCGCGAGCACGAACAGCCCGTCCACCAGGTCGGGCGTCATCGCGGCGACCAGCAGCCAACCCAGCGAGCTGTCGCGCCGGGCCGCATGCGCGGCGCCGGCGATGCCGAGGTGTCCGGCGATCACAGCGTCAGGAAGCGGCGCACTTCCTCGAGCAGGCGGCGTGGAGACACCGGCTTGCTCAGGTACGCATCACTCCCGGCGGCGAACGACGCGTCACGGTCGCGCGTGCCGGCGAGTCCCGTGACCACGATCACGGGAATGTCGCGCGTCTCCTGCTGGTCGCGCACCGCGCGCACGGCGTTCCAGCCGCTCGTGCCCGGCATCGTCACGTCCATCAGGATCAATCCGGGTCGGTCCTCCCGAGCTCGTACGATCGCCTCCGTGCCGTCGCGCGCCTCGATGACCGTGTAGCCCGCGTGGGTGAGGATGTCGACGTAGAGTGCGCGCTGGTCGGCATTGTCGTCGGCGACCAGGACGGTTGGAGGGGCGGACATGCGACGAAGATAACGGTACCCGTGGTCAGGACGAGAGGCCGCTTCAGGTTGGCCAACGCCGTGGCATGCGAACCCGCGCGCGGGCGCAGTTCATGCCTCCGTCCGCTTCCATGCTGCTCTCGCCGAAGTATCTGCCGCGGTTGGCCGCCATCGTCGGGCTGTTCACGCGTTACGGGCTTCGTGACGTGGCGCGGCAGCAGGGGCTGCTCGCGCTCATCGGGGGCGATGAGCAGGAGCTTCCCCCGGAGGAAGCATCGGAGCGGCATCAACATGCCGTCGGCTTTCGCAAGCGGCTCGTCGAGCTTGGACCCGCGTACGTGAAGCTGGGTCAGGTGCTCTCCACCCGGCCTGATCTCCTGCCAGAGCCGTACATCTGCGAGCTCGAGCGGCTGCAGGACGACGTCGGCCCCATCCCGCTCGACGACGTCGAGCGCACGATCGAGGACGAGCTGGGTGGGCGCCTCAGCAAGCTGTTCGAGTCGTTCGATCCCCAGCCACTCGGCACCGCCAGCCTCGGCCAGGTGCACGCCGCCGAGCTGCGCGGCGGGCGCGAGGTGATCGTGAAGGTGCAACGGCCGAACATCCGCGCGACGCTCGCCGACGATCTGGAGTTCTTCCACGAGCTCGCCGCGTTCATGGCGTCGCACACCGACGTCGGCACGCGCGTCGACGTGATCGGCGTGATCCAGCAGCTCGAGCGCGCCCTCGCCGACGAGCTGGACTACCAAATCGAGGCGCGCAACGCCGCCGCGTTCCGGAAGATGCTCGCCGAGTTCCCGCGGTTGCTCGTGCCGAAGGTGATCGAGGCCTACACCACGGAGCGCGTGCTCACGATGGAGCGCGTGCACGGCATCAAGGTCGATGCGGTCCCACGCATCGCACGGCTCGAGCACGACTTCACCCTTGTCGCCGACGAGCTCACGCGCGCCTATCTCAAGGGGATCACGATCGACGGATTCTTCCACGCCGACCCGCACCCGGGAAACGTGTTCGTCGTGATGCCGGGGTCGCGGAACCCACGTACACCCGCGCAGGTGGCCCGCGAGGACCGGCGCGAGATCGTCCGGCCCGGCGCCACGCCGATGTCACGCATCGAGGTCGAGGCGGTGCAGTCCGCATCGCCCGAGCCGACCGACGTGGACGTACGGCTCGCGCTGATCGACTTCGGCATGACGGCACGACTCTCGGCCAGCATGCGCGAGAAGGTGACGCGGCTCCTCATGGCGCTGGGCGATCATCGGGGCGACGACGTCGCGGCGACGTTGATCGAGATGGGCGAGCCGCGCAGCGATTTCGATCGCGTCGGCTATACGCGCGAGATCGCCACGCTCGTCGCGCGCAACCTCGAGCTCACCGCCGCCGAGGTACAGGCGGGGCGCCTGCTGTTCGAGGTCATCGACCTGTCGTTCCGCAGCGGGCTGCGACTGCCCGCCGAGATGACGCTGCTCGCCAAGGCGCTGTTCAATCTCGACGGCGTCACGCGCTCGCTCGAGCCGACGTACACGCCGCTCGACACGATCCGCGAGTTCGGCAACCAGATCGCGGTGGCACGCGCGCAGCGCGACATGTCCCCGCGGCGCATCTATCAGATCGCGATGGAGAGCAGCGACCTGCTGTCGGCGCTGCCCCATCGCCTCGACCAGATCACCCAGCGTCTCGCCAACAACGATCTCAGCACGCGCGTCGACGTCCCGCAGATCCCCTCCCTCATCGTCGCGCTGCAGAAGGTGGCGAACCGCGTGTTCTCGGGCCTGGTGCTCGCCGGTCTGCTCATCGCGAGCGCGATGCTGCTCCCGTACTGGCGCACCCTCGGCACCGTCGGCTTCATCATCGCCGCCGTGCTCGCGCTGTACATCGTGCTCACGATCATGGTGAGCGATCGCGCGAGGGAGCGGGGCTGAGGGAAGCCGGTGACTCGGTGACTCGGTGACTCAGTACCGACCGAGTCACCAGCGGCGCGAAGCGCCGCGCAGGTCACCGAGTCACCGAGCCACAGCACGCAG
>DATFOL010000622.1:0-7554 GCA_035265545.1 Gemmatimonadaceae bacterium
CGTCGGATCGTTCGGGTACTCGAAGAAGAGCGTGCGCAGCATCGGCCAACCGCGCGCGGACGCGACGTACGCCTGCGAGTAGATGTAGGGCATCAGCGAGTAGCGCAGGCCGAGCCCGTTCTGCCAGTCCTTCACCATCGCCTCGTCGTAGCCCCACGGCTCGCGCGGCGGTGCGCCGTGGGTCCGCATGTGCGAGGTCAGCGCGCCGAACGCCATCCACCGGCGATAGAGATCGCGTGGCGCGCGATTGACGAAGCCGCCGACGTCGTGGCTCCAGAACGTGAAGCCCGACAGCCCGAACGAGAGCCCGCCCCGCAGTTGGGCCGCCATCGCGGAGTTCGTGTTCTCCGCGTCGCCGCCCCAGTGCAACGGATAGCGCTGGCTTCCCGCCCACGCGCTGCGGCCCCAGATGATCCCGTCGCCCGTGAGCTCCTTGGTGAGCTTCCACACCACGTCGTTGTAGCGCACCGGGTAGAGGTTGTGCTCGTACCAACCAGTGCGGCCATTCGCGTAGACCCCCTCGAGCGGAGCGCCCTCGCCGAAGTCCGCTTTGATCACGCTGACGCCCATCTGCATCAGAGCGCCGAGCTTGCGGCGATACCAGTCCACTGCTCTCGGATTCGTGAAATCGAGCACCGCGTCTTCGGTCGAAAGCCGGCCACCCTGATCCTTCACCGCGAGCCCGCCGTTCACGAGCTCCTTCCACAGCGCGTTCTTCGGCGTGAAGTAGGTGTACTGCCAGAGGCTGACGTGAAAGCCGTCTCTCTTCAGATCGCGGATCATCTTCGCCGGATCGGTGAAGCGCGTCTTCGAGAACTGATAGTCGCTTCGCCAGTCGGTCTCGAACCAGCCGGTGTCGAGGTGCAGCACGTCGGCCGGTACCTTGTACTGTCGCAGCTTCGCCGCGACGTCGCGTACCTCGGCCTCCGACTTGTAGGTGATGCGACTCATCCAGAGCCCGAACGACCAGAGCGGCGGCACCGGGCTTCGTCCCGTGATCGCGGTATACTCGGAGACGACGTCCTTTGGGTCGCCGAGGAAGATGAAGAGGTCCATCATCTCGTCGCCGCTGTAGATCGTATGGTGCGCGTCATACTCGGCGCCGACGTCGAACGCCACGGGTGCACTGGTGTGCACGAACATCCCGTATCCACGGCTGCTGACGAAGAACGGGACGGCCTTGTACTGGAAGGGCCCCTGCGAGCCCATCGCGTCGCGCAGGTAGGCGAGCACACGCTGGCCGCGCTTGTTGAGCCGGGTGAACGACTCACCGAATCCGTAGATCCCCTCGTCGGGGGCGAGCTCGAAGGTGGCCGCCGAGCTGCGCCCGAGATCGCGCGCACGGCGCACGAACGAGAAGGGCGTGTAGGGCAGGTACGACGCCGGGTCGCTGAGGTGTGTCGTGCGAGTGAGGAGCTTGCCCGCCGCGTCGTAGATCGCGACGTCCCACGGGTTACGGCGGACCACGACACGTCCGTAGGCACTCGTGTAGGTGACCGCACTGTCGCCGTTCGCGATGCGCCACGAGCGGTCGGTGGGCACGGGGCCGGCGAGCATGATGGAGCGCTCGCCCTGCATCATGGTGGCGGGGAGGTCGCGCGTGCTGAGGCGCAGCCGAAGCGTGCGCGGCGAGACGAACGAGATCTCGAACGGCAGCGCGGGGTCGCGGTCGTACTCGGTGCCCGGAAACTCCGTCGCCTGAGCGCGCGAGTAGACCACGTCCGTCTTCTCGAACGAGTGGCCGGGCCCGAGCGTGTAGCGATCCCACTGGAGCGTGCCGCGCCCCGTGGCGGGATCGAACGCCGTGAGCCGACTGGCGACGAAGGCGGGTTGCAGCGGGGTTTTGAAGTCGACGCCCGCGTCGACGACGTCGCCCAGCTGGCCGTTGCCCTGTTGGGCCGTGGCGAGCGAGGGCAGGGCAAGTACGCCGAGCAGGGTGAGCACGAGCGCGGACGCGGAACGAGCGCGCGACTGACGGACGATCATCGGGTCAGGGCTCCGGGTGCGGTGCAGGGTCGTTCAGGCGCAGCAGGTATCCCTCGACCAGCTCGGCGCCCGGCGGTTGAAAGTCGTGTTCGGGGTCGCGGACGAATCCCATGCGCTCGTAGAGCTTCTTCGCGGCGTGCATGCTGCGCGAGGTGTGGAGGCCGAGCGCGGTCGCGCCTGACGTTCGAGCGCGCATGATGCATTCCTGGACGAGCGCGCGCGCGACGCCGCGTCCGCGGACGGCGGGATCGACCGCAACCAGTCGAACTTCGGGCCAGGGGATGAGGGAGGCAAGGCTGCCGTAGGCGGCGGAGTCGGAGGCGTAGAGGGCGGCGCTGCCGACGATGGCGCCATCGAGCTCGGCGACCAAGCGGGTGACGTTGCTGTCGTCGGCCAGCGACGAGCGGATGGCCTGGTCGAGGGCGCGCCAGGCGTCGGGGGCCATGGACGTCGCGTACTCGCGGTAGGCAGCGAGGGTGAGGCGGGCGATGGCGCCGCGGTCGGCGAGGCGCGCAGTGCGCACGAGCGGGGAAGCATCCATGGCGAGAAGGTAGCGGAGCGCGAGACGGATCGAACGATCGTGCGCTGATCACGGCGGCGTGCGCGGAGTATGGCGAAACGACGAAGCCCCCGACCGCGTGAGCGGTCGGGGGCTTCGTTCGCAATCTCAGCGACTACTGTGTAACCGACGCGCAGACCGCGAAGGGAATCACCGAGAAGGACGTCGCGCCACTTGGGTTGAAGATCTGAACTTCCCACTGAGTCTGCGATGCGGGGAAGGACGCGAGGACGGTGTTGTTGGTGCCCTTCGTATCCGGGTTCAGGTAACCACCTCCGAGCACGCTCTTTCCCGTTGAGCAGCTGACCGTCAATCGCGTCGTCGTGCCCTCTCTCGCCGTGCCGGAGTACCCTTGCACGCGCTCCCAGCCCGAGAGACCAGTCGGACCCTGCGGACCCTGCGGACCCACCGGGCCCTGAGGACCCTGGGGCCCTGTTGCCCCCGTTGGGCCCTGCGCACCAGTTGCACCAGTTAGGCCGGTCGCTCCCGTCTCACCCGTCGGACCCTGCGCTCCGGTTGCGCCGACGTCACCCTTAGCGCCCTGCGGCCCCTGTGGACCTACGTCGCCCTGCGGACCCTGAGCACCCGTTGCGCCCTGAGGACCCTGTGCTCCGACTTCGCCTTGAGGCCCCTGGGCACCGGTGGCGCCCGTCTCACCCTGCGGACCCTGCGGACCCTGCGCCCCTGTGGCGCCAGTCGCTCCCGTGGCGCCGGTGGCTCCCGTCGGTCCAGTGTCGCCCTTCTCGCCCTGCGGACCGGCGGCGCCCGTCGCACCGGTCTCGCCCTGGATACCCTGCGCGCCAGTGTCCCCAGTGTCCCCCTTGTCTCCCTTAGCACCAGCCGGTCCCGTTGCCCCGGTCGCACCAGGCGCGCCGGTGGCACCAGTCGCACCCTGAGGGCCCTGAGGGCCCACCTCGTTCCAGCTGAATTCCACGTCGCCGTTCGAGCAGGCGAGCGGCGCGGTCGGCGCCGACCCGACTGGCTTGTTGATGCGGTACACGTTGCCACTGCCAGGGTTCGATCCGCCTGGGCCAGTGCCTTTCGGATAGCAGGCAAAGATGGTCACGGTGCCTTGCGCGTGCGCCGTCGTCGGCGCAGCGATCAGCAGGAGCGCCAACGCACCGGCGACGGTGGTGAGCTTGCTGCTGAGGCGAACGGAAAGGGTACGCATGAAGACTTCTCGAGTTAGGGAAGGGAAGGATCGATGAATGCGGTGCCCGATCAGGGCGCGAGCGTGGCGTCGCCGCCGACGGCGGCCGCTGCGGCGAGGTCGCGATCGACCACGTCTAGCGTGCGCTGCATGGCGTCGAGGTGAGCGGCGCTGGCTGCGCCTTCCTTGAGGCTGGAGCGGATGACCTGCGACGCCGCCTGCGCTTCCGCGATCTCGCCAGCGATCGCGTGCGCGTTGAGCTGCAGCATCGAGGTCTCGATCACCGTCGCGACCTGCTGATCGTCGAACGACGGCAGGACGCGGCCGACCATGTCGTTGGCGAGATCGGTGAAGTCGAGCGCTGCCGACGATGCTCCCGCGCTGAATGCCGCGTTTCTCGGCGCCATCGAGCTGGCTTCCACCTTCGGCGCCACGGGATTGTCGCTGCACGCCGCGAGGAACAGCGCGATCGCGGCGATGGTTCGGGGATGCTTCATCACACGAGTCCGAGTGAAGGGGTGGCGCCCATCGGGCGATACGTTCCTTCCTTCGGCGGCCGGGCTGTCTCAGAGAGATCCCGTGCTTTGCGGACCGGCCTCGCGACCGGGGTGCCTTTGTCGAGATGGCGTGAGCAAGACCGCGCTCACGGAAGCGGGCTGGTGCAATCGAGTGGCCAAAGGCCACGATCGCGTAAGGCCCATCGCGACATCAGCTTACGATCACGACGGCAAACACAAGCGTAGCGAGCTGTGGCGTGGACGCGACGGGGGCCCGTCGCGTGGCCGACACGGCGCGCGACAGCGTCCGCCGTCACAAGGGCGCCGCGCACGGACGGGGTGGCACACAGCGCGATAGGCGGGGCGATGGTCACGCCCCGCCTATCGCGGGTCACTCCTCCAGCAGCATCAGGAACGGGTTCTCGCGATGCGTGGGCTGTCGTTCTGATCGATGAACTCGTCGTGCAGCCGCAGATTTTGTCAGTACTTGTCGCTGTTGCTCACGAACGCGATGAACTTCCCGTCCGGCGACCACGAGGGAACGTTGATCGTGCCCTGACCGCCATAGAGGTACCCGAGCACTCTCGACTGGCCGCCGCTCACCGGCATCTGCCGCAGGTACACATGCTTGTACCACGGGTGATCCTTCGGATCGATGTCCGCCGGAAAGGCGATGTACACGATGCTCTTCCCGTCCGGCGACACGTGCGGGAACCAGTTGTTGAACGAGTCGTTGGTGAGCTGCGTCGGTGCGCTGCCGTCCCCATTCATCCGCCAGATCTGCATCTTGCCGCTGCGCGTCGAATTGAAGTAGATGCGCCCGTCGGGCCCGTACTCCGGCCCGTCGTTCATCGCCTGGTTCTTCGTCAGCGCCTCTTCCGTTCCCCCGGTCACCGGGATGCGGTAGATGTCGATGGCTTGACCCCGAATCCCCGTGTAGACGAGATGCTTCCCGTCGGGCGACCAGCCATGCAGGTACGATGGGAAGAGCGGAGTGACCCGCCGTGGCGTGCCCCCTTCGGTCGGCACGACGTACACGACGGACTGGTTGCGGCTCGCGCTGTCGCTCTGGTCGCTGATGGCCAGCCACTTCCCATCGAACGACAGCACGTGATCGTTGTTGTTCCGGATGCGGATCCCCGTGTTGATCTGGGTCGGCTGGCGCGTCGCAATATCGAAGCGGTAGAGCTTTCCGTCCTGGTTCCAGATCAACGCCTTGCCGTCCTTCGTCCAGTTGGGAGCCTGGACGGAGTTGTCGGCGTGGTACACGATGCGCCGCCGCCCGGTCGCGACCTCCATGATCTCGACGTTGCTGCCGATGTACTCGCGATACGGAACGAAGCCGGTGCGCACCGGCACGGTGATCCGCACGTCGGATAGCGTCGCGCGCTCCGTCACGGTGTCGTTGTGCGCGCTGATGAATAGACCGACGTACACGTCGTCGCCGAGCGGGACGTCGGTGGTCTGCACGCTGGAGAGCGTGTCGCCGTACCTGGCGACGGACATGATGTAAGTGCCGCCGCGCCGCTCGAGCTGGATGACGTCGGCGCCGGTGAGCGGCGCCTTGACCTCTTCCGTCTGACCGCCGGGCGTGCGGCGGAACTGCAGCGAGGTGAGCCCGTCGCCATGCACCGCGGCGCTCGCGTGCGCCGAGCCGGAGTCGAGCGACGTGCGGATCATCCAGCCGAACTTCCGATGCGGATCGACGCCCTTGCCGACGAGCTGCCCGCGCGCGGTGAGGATGAAGTCGCCTTTCATCTTCCGCCACGCATAATGAAATGCGTCGCGAGCGGCCCAGACGTTCGCCCCTGAGCCGGCGAGCTGGTAGACCCCGGTCGTCGAATCATAGGTAGCCGACCCCGGACGCGTGACGCGGCCGATGTCGCCGTGCGCGGTGAACTCGCCGATGGCCGACTGCGCCGACGCGGGGCTCGACAGCGCGCCGAATGCGATGAACATGGCACCGAGGTGTGGAAGCGAGATCGATCGCCAGCTCATGGTGCTCCTCCAGGTTGCTCGAGCCGTCGCGACACGTTCATGAGCGCGCGGCCATCGTGGTATGCGGCCTTCCAGATCTGTCCCTTCAGCGCGCGACGCATCTCGGGTTGCTTGTCGGTCCCGCCAGCAAACCAGCCGCCGTGCTCATGGTCGATGAGATAGGTGGTGACGTAGCGCCACTGCGTGAGGAATCGGTCGTGATAGCGCAGCGGGTCGTTCGGATACTTATCACCGAAGATCAGCAGGGTGTTGAGCCCCTCGGCCTGCGCCCACCAGTTCTTCGTGTCGTCCACTATGGTGATCGTGGGCTGGCCGCGCTGGTAGTATCCCGCCTCGTAGAACCCGCCCACCGCGTCGTCCCACCCCGTGCGCAGCGCGTGGTCGAGCATCCGCTTGGTGACCTGCATCGTGCGTGTGTCGTGGCCGAGCCCGAGCGCCTCCGCCGCCTCGAGCAGCAGATACGCCGTCTCGACGTCGTGACCGAACGATACATGGTCGTGCGCATAACGGTCGGCGCGGCGCACGGCCTCGGTCGAGTCGCGGTACGACACCGGCGTCCAGTCCTCGCCCGAGAAGAGCGTCAGCGTGCCTGGCTCGACGACGATGCGATCGCGCACGAGCTCGAGCATCTCGCGCAGCCGGTCGCGCAGGGTGGTGTCGGGCCACACGCGGTACAGCTCCGTGAACGCCTCGAGCAGGTGGATGCTCGAGTTCTGATCCTTCGGCGAGTTGCGGCCCAGGCCCGCACGCAGCGGCGTACCGTCGCGTTCCATGTAATTGAAGTAGCCGCGATGCACGGCGTCGTGCGCGTGCACGTCGAGCCAGCGAAACGTCTCCTGCGCCAGGCGCAGCGCGCTCGAGTCGCGCGAGACGTCGTAGTACGCCGCCAGGCCGTAGATGGCGAACGCCTCGCCGTACGCCTGCTTGAGCAGGCGTCCATCCTCCGGCTTGGGCGTGCCGTCGCGAGTGACGAGCCAGTGGAAGCCACCGTGCTCCTTGTCCCACATCCGGTCGCGGAGGAAGCGATAGCCGTGCGCGGCAGCGACCTTCAGCATGGTATCGGTGGGAAACACCTGCGAGGCGCGCGCGGTCGTCCAGACGTGGCGAGCCTGGGTGACGATCATCTTGTCCTGCTCGCCGGTGGGCTTCCACGCGAAGTCCCACTGCGAGAGGAAGCCGCCCTGCTCGCGATCGATCGCGCGCGGATACCACGGCGCGAGCAGCTCGTCACGAAGGGAGCGTCGCACGGAGTCGGCCAGTGCGCGTCGACGCGCCGGCGTGAGACGCTCCGAGCGCGCGCCGGAAACGCTGCCGCCGGCATCCGTGCCGTCCGCGCGGGGCTGGGACGAGGCGCAGGCGGCGGC
>DATFOL010000623.1:0-4170 GCA_035265545.1 Gemmatimonadaceae bacterium
CCGCGAGCATGTGCAGGCGGGACGCGTGCAGTTCCACTTCCGCCACCGCGTCGATGGACTCGTCGTCACCAACGGCGTCGTGCACGGAGTGCACGGCGAAATGCTCGAGCCGACGAGCACCGCGCGCGGCGTGAGCAGCGCGCGCGCCGTGCTCGGAGATTTCGCCCTGCACGCGGGCGCGGTGATCGTCACGTCGGGCGGCATCGGCGGGAATCATGACCTCGTGCGGCGCTACTGGCCCGTCGAGCGACTGGGCGCAGCGCCGGCGTTCATGCTGACCGGCGTGCCGGCGCACGTCGACGGGATGCTTCAGCAGCGCGTGCACGAGGCGGGCGCGCGACTGATCAATCCCGACCGGATGTGGCATTACACCGAGGGGATCAGGAACTGGGCGCCGATCTGGCCTGCGCACGGCATCCGCATTCTTCCCGGGCCGAGTAGTCTCTGGCTCGATCCCTCGGGGGAGCGGCTTCCCTACCCGAACATCCCGGGCGCGGACACCCTCGGCGCGTTGCAACACATCACGACGCACGGTCACCCGCACACCTGGTTCGTGCTCAACCGCGCGATCATCAAGCGCGAGTTCGCGCTCTCGGGGAGCGAGCAGAATCCCGATCTCACCGGAAAGAGCATCCGGCTCACCCTGCGCCGCGTCGGCAAGGCCGTGCAGCCGCCGGTGAAAGCGTTCATGGATCGCGGCTCGGATTTCATCGTCCGCGCCTCGCTCCGCCAGCTCGTCGACGGAATGAACGCGCTCATCGCCGAACCCGATGCTCCGCAGGTGGACTACGACACCGTCGAGCGCGTCGTGACCGACCGTGACCTGCAGATCGACAACGCGCCCGGCAAGGATCCGCAGCTCGCCATCGTGCGTGGCGCTCGGCGGATCGTGAGCGAGCGTCTGGTGCGCGTCGCCAGGCCGGCGCGAATTCTCGACCCGGCGGATGGTCCGCTGATCGCCGTGCGGCTCAGCGTGCTCACGCGAAAGTCGCTCGGTGGGCTGGAGACGGATCTCGAGGCGCGCGTGCTGGGTGAGGATGGCCAGCCGATTCCTGGCCTGTACGCTGCCGGCGAGGTGGCCGGCTTCGGCGGTGGTGGGATGCACGGGTACCGCTCGTTGGAGGGGACGTTCCTCGGCGGGTGCTTGTTCAGCGGGCGGGTTGCGGGACGGGCAGTAGCGCATTGAGCGAGCGTGCGGGGTACGCCGACCTAACGCACGCGAGCCGATCGCGCGGGCAGCGGCAGAGGACGCGCGAGCGGGCACGGAGGCACGTCGAGCTTTCGCATCGCTTCGCGGAAGCGCGCGTCGGACCAGAGCGGATCCAGTAGCGGATTGCAGCCCAGCAGTGCGCCGGAGCTCGAGTATATGAGCTGGCCCTCGGTGCTCGTCATCAGTCGCACGGCAGGCTCGGGATCGCCGAATACGAGCTCGGCGAATGCCGCATCGGGGGATCGCAACGCGTTGCCGCCGGTGCGCATCCGATCCCGGATGCGTGCAGCGTCGTCCCATCGTCCAGCCGCAGCGTCGGCGAAGAGGAGCGTGCTGAGAAGCCCGTTGTGCCGGGGACGACCTCGCAGCGCCTCCTGTGCGATCTGAATCGCACTGTCGGGCGCGCCGCTGAAGATCTGAGCCTGCGCGAGTACCATGCTGCCGAACGCGAAGGTGGAGTCCAGCGCAAGCACGCGTCGTGCCTGGTTTGCGGCCTCTGGGAAGTGGCGGCCGTAGAGAAGCGCGGTGCCAAGTGCGGCATTGGCGATCACGTTCAACGGATCGAGCGTCGTTGCGTGGCGCAGCTCGACGATGGCCGGTTCGGTCTCGCCGAGCCCGAGCAGGCTCATGCCGAGCCAGTGATGCCCCGTGACCGATGACGCATCCAGTGCAACTCCCTTCCGGTAGCGCACGAGCGCTTCACGGAATCGCAGCCGCGTGTCGAGCGCCGCACCGAGCGCCAGCTGTGCGTCGGCGAGCGTGGAGTCGAGCGCTGCCGCGCGCTCCGCGCTCGACTTGACGAGCTGCACGACCCGATCGATCGAGAGGGTGTCGGACGCCGGATCACGGGAATCGTTCCCGTAGACGGGGAGCGTGCTATACGCCATCGCGAGCGCCGCATGCGCCCGCGCGAACGAGGGGTCGCGTGCTACCGCCTGCTGGAACAGCTCGATCGACCGACGGATGTTCGCGCCGCCACGCTGGAGCCAGGAGTACCGGCCTTTCAGGTACAGGTCGTACGCGATCTCGTCCGAGGTTCCGCGTCCGACGTCCGCCGCTCGGTGTCGGCCCCCACCCAGCGTGGGCGTCAACGCCGCGACGACGGAGCGGGTGAGCTCGTCCTGCACCGCGAAGACGTCCGCCGAGCGGCTCTCGTAGACGCTGTCCCACAGCACCTTCCCATCGACCGTGCTGACGAGCTGCGTCGTGACGCGCAGCCGATCGCCCGCGCGACGCACCGTGCCCGCGACCAGCGCGCCGACGTCGAGCGCCTTGCCGATCTCCTGCGCGGCGATCGAGCGTCCCTTGAAGGAATAGCTCGACGTACGCCCCGCGATCCGTAGTCCCACGATGCGCCCCAGCGCATGCGCGAGCTCGTCGGTGAGGCCGTCGCTGAAGTAGTCTTCGGCGGACGAACCGCTGGTGTTCACGAATGGGAGCACCGCGATCGAACGGATCGTTGTCGATGCGCCCGGCGTCGATGCGCCACGCCCCGTGCCCGCGCCGAATGCGATGTAGCCACCGAGCGCGAGCCCTGCGGTGAGCACCATGGCGGCCGCGAGGATGTGCATGCGGCGCGGCCGCGCGGCCGGTGCGTCGGTGGTCGCCGACGAATCACCGAGCGCGCGGAGGACGGCATCGGCGCTCTCGGGTCGCTCGGCAGGATCTTTCGCGAGCAGTCGCATCACGAGCGCGTCCAGCGCGGCGGGCACGTCGGCGCAGCGCTGGGCGAGTCGCTCGGGCCGCTCAGTCAGGTGCGCGGCGATGAGGGCCTGGGCCGTGCGTCCGGCGAATGGGTGCCTTCCGCTCAGCAGCTCGTACGCGATGACGCCGAGCGCATAGAGGTCCGCACGCTGATCGACCGCGCCGTCGGCGACGGCCTGCTCGGGCGCCATGTATGCCGGAGTGCCGATCGCCACGCCGGCGCTGGTGAGCCCGCTCACCCGATCAGCGCCGGCGTGGGTGGCAGCCATCAGCGCCTTCGCGATGCCGAAGTCGGCGACCACCGCCGTGCCCTCGCTGAGCAGGACGTTCTCGGGCTTGATGTCGCGATGCACGATGCCCGCCCGATGTGCGTACGCCAGCGCCTTCGCGACGTCACGGAGGATGCCGATCACTTCGGAGCTGGGCACCGGTCCGTCGATCATTCGCTGCCGCAGCGAGGCGCCGCGCACGAATGGCATGACGTAGTAGGGGGTTCCGTTCGCCGTCACGCCGTCGCTGATGACCGGCACGATGTGCGGCTCCTGGAGTGCCGCGGCGAGCTTGATCTCGCGCGTGAAGCGCTCGGCGCTGATCCCTGCCGCGAGCTCGGGCGAGAGCGCCTTCACCACGACGGAGCGCTCCAGGCGCAGATCGCGCGCGACGAACACGCACGACATCCCACCGCCGCCGAGCTCGCGCTCGAGCGAGTACGACGCGCCGAGCGAGGTCTGAAGCTGCTCTCGGAGGAGATTGGACATCGAGTGAGCGAAGATACCCCTGCCGTACCACACCGCCAGCATGAGGGTCAGCGCTCGGGATGGCCCTCGCGACGTCTCCAACGCCGATCCTGGCGATTCGCTCTCGCGACAGGATAGCTTGGCACCGGTTGGCACAGAGACCGACGACACCATCGACGTAGCGCCTTCGACTCATGACACGAACGCTTGCCGCGACTCTCGGGGTGCTCGCGATCACGTCTGCGCCCGTTCTAGCGCAGACGCGGACACTTCCCCCCGCCCCACCGCCGCTCGGCATCCCGAAGCCAGGCCCCGTCACCGATTCACCCTACGCGCCGCAGCCGATCCTCCAGGGCGGCATCGTCTTGCCCCTCTACCCACCGGGCTCGCCAAACCTCAAAACCGCCCGGGTGCGCGAGGCCGAGGTCTACAACGTGAGCCAGACGGTACCCGGACGCGTCAGCAGCATCGTCAACATCCACAATCCGTCGATCGAGTTCCATCCGGTCGATGGTGGAC
>DATFOL010000624.1:0-3919 GCA_035265545.1 Gemmatimonadaceae bacterium
GGCTCGTGACCGAGGTGGCCATGAAGATGGAGTTGTAGATCGCCTCCTCCGTCGCCTCGATCACCGCCTGAAAGAGCGGCGACATGTCGTCGTTCGCGAGCTGCCGTGTGGCGCGCGGAGCAGGGGGCGTGGGCGGTGCGGCAGCTCCCGATGGTGAGAGCCGCCGCCGCACGTCCTCCGCGGTCGAGAAGGCGATCACGTAGTCACCCGAGCCATTCGATCCACTGGAGCCCGTGCGGGCCAATCCCATGATCGCTCGGGCCGCGAGCCGCTCGAGGTTCCGGTCGTCCAGCGGCGCGTTCGTCGCAACGACGATCATGATCGACCCGTCGCCCCGCTCGCGCTCGACGTCGTTCCTGAATGCATAGCGCCCGAGCTCGCGCCCGACCGGCGCGCCCATCACCTGCAGCACGCCGCCGAAGTTCGTCTGCACCAGGACGCCGAGCGTCCAGCCGCCGAGCGTGCGGGGCAGCACGCGCGACGAGGTGCCGATGCCGCCTTTCCACTCGAAGGCGATCGTCCCCGCGCCAGCGCCCACGCTCCCCTCCGCCACCGCTTCCCCCGAGGCGGAGCTCAGCGCGCGATGTACCACCTCGGCGGTGATCGGCCGCGATCGGATGGCGTTGAGCGTGCCGTCGTTCGTCTCGCCGACCACCGGATTGATCGAGCCGACGCGTTCCATCCCGGGCATCGCGAGCAGCTCGGCGGCGAGCGCGTCCGCCGCTCGCCAGACGCAGAGCGTGCACGTGAGCAGGATCGGCGTCTCGAGCTCGCCGAGCTCGCGAACCTGCGTCGCGCCCACGAGCTTGCCGAACGCGTTGCCGACGTGGACGGCGCCGGCACGCGGTCGAAGAAGAGGTTCCCGGCGTGCGGGAGGATGGCCGTGACGCCCGTGTGGACCGAATCGCCGGCGACGACCGTGGCGTGTCCTACGCGCACGCCGGAGACGTCGGTGATCGCGTTCCGCGGCCCGGGGCGAAAGATCCCCGGCGCGACGCCGAGCTCGCGCGCTCTGGTGCGGGTGTCCTGCGCCTGCAGCGGGAGCGCGTGCGTGAGCGTCAGTCCGACGACGAGCAGCGAGAGCGCGAGACGATCACCACGAGGCATCGTGCAAACATGGCGTGGCCGCAGCCGGCGACACCAGCCGTCGAAGCGTCACCCCGCGACTTCGCTGCGCGCCTCGTCCGCCGTCTGCTCGCTGCTCGTGGTCGCGGTCCGCAGCCGCAGTCGATGCACGAAGGCGCGCTCCTCGTCCGAAAGTGAGCGGATCCCCTGGTCATCCGCCTTCGCGCGCACGCGCTCCAGCTCTTCGACGGTGAGCGGGTGCAGCCCCTCGAGGGCGATACCGTCCCAGTCGACCGAGCTCCAGGACGCCGCATCGCCCACCGTGGCCGTGCGGAGCGTGCGGCGGTACTTGCTCGCGCTCGAGGTGTGCGCGAGCCAGGCGCAGACGAGCGCGCCCGCGGCCGCGCCGCCCAGCACGCCGATCCCCGTTCCGCCGCCCATCCCGGACGTGCCGAACCGCCACAAGAAGCGGTAACCGACCATGATCAGCAGCAGCTCGCGTGGACCGATGGTGACCACGTTGAACATGCGCACCCGGTTCAACGGCCAGAGATACGCGTAGACCACGAGCAGGCCGACCGCACCAGCAGGACCGCCACCGAGCGGCGCGCGCGGCACCATCGACTCCACCCCCGCTCCCGCGAGGGCGCATACGAGGTACACACCGAGGAACTGCCATCCGCCCAGCTTCTTCTCGAGATCTCGGCCGAAGTAGAACAGGATCGCCGCGGCGGGCAGGGCGTCCATCCCACCCGGGCTCGCGAACAGGAAGCTCGAAAGCGCCATCGGGTTCGCTGGCCGGTGCGCCGTGGTCAGCAACAGCGACGGGGTGAACCAGGCGAGGCTCGAGTCGAGCGCCGCGAGCACGAGGATCGCGATCGCGATCATCACGGATGCGCGAACGTCGCGCATCCGCTCGACCAACGACGGAACGGGGTTGATCATCGGCGGCTGCCCCTGAGGTGGGAGACGCGGCACCCGGTTCGCCGCGTCATCTCTCTCAAGGACGATCTGGCGAGCGGAGCCGTTACGGGGGACGCACGGGTGCGCGGGTGCGCGGGTGCGCGCGAGGGTTCCGCGCGGACGCATTGGCGCGCCGGAGTTTCACGCGGAGGCGCGGAACGGACGAAGGGCGAGGCGCGGAGCACTGCCACTGCGCGCCCGGTCTTGGTTCGTACGGCATCCAGGCGCTGTGAACGTCAACAGCATGTCACGCGGAGGCGCGGAGGCGCGGAGAGAACAGCTCTCCGGGTCGCGCTCCGGGCACCCGCGCCCCGTTCCTCTCGATTCACAGCCCCAAAAGGAAGAACTTGGGGTCGGCATCGACGCTTTCATGGCGCCGCGGTCTTGCTGGGTCCTCTCCGCGCCTCCGCGCCTCCGCGCCTCCGCGTGCAATGCTGTTGCAGTTCAGCAGTTCAGCAGTTCAGCAGTTCAGCAGTCCTCCGCGCCTCTCGGCAGTGCTCCACGCCTCCGCGTGAAACTCCGGCGCGACCAAGCCCCGTTGCGCAGGGTGCGGGTATGGAACGGCCTCGGAAGGCGGGAGCCTCCCGAGGCCGTGCGACTCACCAACTCACCAACCCCACCAACCAACTCACTCCCTAACACCCCCGCTTCGCCAGGTACGTCAGCTCGTTCTCCCGATCGTCCTGGAGAATCCGGTTCACCCACTCCACGCCCTGCGCCACCGAGTGGTCCATGTTCCCCACTTCGTAGCGCCACGCGCCGAATCGTCCACGCGAGTAGATGTCCTTCGACTCGAGCCACGGGTGCAGCACTTTCAGCGCCCCATCGCGCTCGAGGCTCGGCGTTGGGTACGTGTAGTCCCGCTCGATGAGGAACGCGTCCACGATGTCCTTCCGGTCGCTCTCCGCGAGGAGCTGGGTGTTCACCATCCCCTGGATGGTGTCCTCGACCACCGTGCTCCGGTTCACCGGCTTGAGCTCGGAGTGCGACACCTCGGCGAGCAGCGAGTAGTACTGCGTCGCGTCGGGCACCACCTCGGGCGAGTAGTTGGAGAGGTAGGTCACCCGGTAGAACGGCGAGTTATCCTCTGGGAAGTACATCCAGCACTTCTTCGACGGCACCGGCTGCTTCACCCCCACGCCGACGATGTAGCTCCCCGAATGGCGCAGCCGGCCCGCCTGGCACTTTACCTCGTCCGGCACCTCGCCCTCGACCGACTTCACGAGCAGATCGACCGGCGTGGTGTTGAGCAGGATGTCGTACGACTCGCGTGAGCCGTCCTTGAGCACGACCTGCTTGTTCGCGATGTCCACCGAGGCGACGCCGGTGCTCAGGCGCAAGTTCTCCTGCACGTACGGCCGCATCCGGTCGAACAGGCCGCCGGTGCCACCGTGGCGCGGGTACTTGAAGGTAGAGTTCGGCCCCCAGCCCGCATCGTCGCGGTCGAGCACGACGTTGCCGAGCACGCGCGCGATGTCCACCACCGACACGCGCTCACCGATCCACTCCTTGTTCATCATCTTCGGCGGATGCGCCCACACCTTGAAGTTGTAGGGCATCATGAAGTACTTCGCGATCCCCTTGCCGAAGACGCCGTAGATCAGCTCCTCGAAGTTCTTGAATCGAGTGAGGTCGAGCTCCTGCTTCTGTGCCTCGATGACGCCCATGAGGCACTCGTAGACGATCTCCTTCGGCAGGTACTTGATGTTGTTCTGAAAGGGATAGGGCAGGAACCGCTCGCACATCCACACCCAGCTCTCCCGCAACAGCAGCTGGTACTCGTCGCCGAGCAGCTTGTCGAACAGCTTGTCGAAGTACTCGTAGTGCGAGAAGAGGACGTGCCCGCCGATGTCGTAGATGAACCCGTTCGGGCTCGTCTCGCTCGCCGCCA
>DATFOL010000625.1:0-8089 GCA_035265545.1 Gemmatimonadaceae bacterium
CGGACACGTCACGCTCGCGGTCGTGCGCGAGGCCGCGCAGCTCCGCTTCTCGCACTATGACAAGGGCGGCGAGGAGACCTACAACATCCTCAGCGCGTTCCACAAATCGCTTCGCGGCAGCGATCCGCAGGGAGCGCTGTACTGGATGGCGCGCATGCTCGAGGGCGGCCAGGATCCGATGGTGATCTTCCGGCGCGCGATCGCGATGGCCGCGGAAGACATCGGGCTCGCCGATCCCGAAGCGCTCAAGCTGGCGGTGGCGGCGCGCGACGCGTTCCACATGCTCGGCGCTCCGGAGGGCTATCTGCCCATGTCGCAGATGGTGATCTACCTCGCCACCGCACCCAAGTCGAACAGCAGCAAGGTGGCGCTCGACGCGGCGCTGGCCGCGGCACAGGAGCATCCGGCGGCGCAGGTTCCGCTGCACATCCGGAATGCGCCGACCCCGCTCATGAAGGAACTGGGGTACCATGAGGGGTATCAGTACGCGCATGCCGTTCCGGAGGCATACATCCCGCAAGAGTACCTTCCGGAGGCATTGGCCGGATCGTCGTTCTACGCGCCGGGTCCGTTCGGCTTCGAGAAGGAGATCGCGAAGCGGCTCGCCTGGTGGGAGGAGCTTCGCGCTCGCGCGCAGGGCGACCCTCCGGACGGGGCCGGCCAGCAACCGTCAACGGAGGAATGAACATGCGTCGTCTGATGTTGGGTGTGGTCGCGGCGGCGGTGGTGGGTGTGGCCGGGTGCAGTGCGCTCGGGCGGCAGGCATTCAAGGAGCCTGTCGTCCAACTACGCGACGTTCGGGTCAACGGCGTCGGGCTCACCGGCGGCAACCTCGACGTGCGGCTCAGCGTATACAACCCGAATGGCTACCGCCTGGACGCGACGCGCATGACGTACAACGTGCTCGTCGGAGACAGCGTACAGTTCGCGACGGGCACGGTCGACAACCGCTTCACGGTGAACAGCAACGACTCGTCGGTGGTGACGATCCCGGTGAACTTCACGTTTTCGGGGATCGGCGCCGCCGGCCGCCAGCTGCTGAACTCGGGCGGCGTGAACTACCGCGTCCAGGGCGACGTCGTCGTCGGGACGGTCATCGGGAGCTTCACCGTGCCATACCGATCCACCGGGCGGTTCAACGCGCTCGGCGGAACATCCCGTCAATAAGAGGCTCAGCCAATCGCACGCGATCTGATCACCGTCGCGCCGCCCGTCGAGCGCGCGCTCCTCGTGGGCGCGCCGCTCAAGCGGGCCGGCGCCCGCAAGTCGCTCGACGAGCATCTGCGCGAGCTCGAACGCCTCGCCGATACGGCCGGTGCCGTCGTCGTCGGTGAGCTCACCCAGCAGCTCGATCGGCCGCATCCCGGCACGTATCTGGGCAAGGGCAAGCTCGAAGACCTCAAGGCGATGGTCCGCGAGAAAGATGCGTCACTGATCATCTTCGACGACGAGCTCACGCCGAGCCAGGGGAACAACGTCGAACAGACGCTCGGCACTCGCGTCGTCGATCGCGCGGAGCTTATCCTCGACATCTTCGCCACCCGCGCGCGCTCGAGCGAGGCGAAGATGCAGGTGGAACTCGCGCAGCTCGAGTACACGCTGCCGCGGCTGACCCGCATGTGGACCCACCTCGAGAAGTTCCGCGGCGGCATCGGCATGCGCGGACCCGGCGAGACGCAGCTCGAGACCGATCGACGGCTGATCAACCACCGCATCAAGCTGCTCAAGGAGCGGCTGTCGCACGTGCAGCAGAACCGCGCCGTGCAGCGCCAGTCGCGAACTGGCGCGTTCAAGGCGTCGCTGGTGGGCTACACGAACGCCGGGAAGTCGTCGATCCTGCGCGGGATGACCGGCAGCGACGACGTGCACGTCGAGGACCGGCTCTTCGCCACGCTCGACCCGCTGACGCGCGAGGTGGACCTCGGCGAGAACGCGCACGTCCTGCTCACGGACACGGTGGGGTTCATCCGCAAGCTGCCGCACCATCTGGTCGCCTCGTTTCGCGCGACGCTCGAAGAGACGCGCGACGCCGACCTCCTCCTCCACGTCGTGGACGCGAGCCATCCGCTCTGGGAGGAGCAGCGGCTGGTCGTGGATCAGGTACTCCTCGACCTCGACCTGCACGAGCAGCCGGTGCTCCTCGTCTTCAACAAGACCGATCTGCTCAGCGAGGAAGATCTCCTGCACCTGCAGGAGCGGGTGCTCGGACTCGTGCCCGGCGCGATCTTCGTCAACACCACGACGGACGACGCGCTCGACCCGCTACGCCGAGCGCTGCGGCACTCGGTGCGTGCGCGCCGACCGATCGCGGAAGTGCGAATGTCTTCCGGCGATGGCCGCATGCTCGCGGAGATCCACGCCCACGGCGAGGTGCTCGAGCAACGCACCGAAGGAGATCAACTCGTGGTGCGGGCCCGGCTACCCGAGCGGTTGCGAGGGCGTCTCGAACAGGCTGGCGCGACGATCACGACGAAGACGTGAGGCGCGCGGCGGCGCCCGTTTCTCGTGCTCCGTCGCGCCGTTACCTTTGGGCCGTGCCCATCCTCACTCCTTCGCTCCGACGCGCCATCGTGCGCGCCGTGATCGCGCTCGCGTTCGCGGGTGCGCACGCGCAGGCGCAGACGGCCAGCGTCCCACCCCTGGACGAGGCGTACGCGGATCTGGACCGCCTCAGCGAGCTCGGATTCCTCGACTCGGTCATCGTCGCCCAACGGCCCTACTCGCGGCGCGAGATGGGCCGCATCCTGCGCGCCGCACGCGAGCGTTCCAATCAACTCGGCGAGCGGTCGCAGTCCCAGCTCATCACCGATCTGGAGCTGTCGATCGGCGACGGCATCCTCCGTCGCCTCGAGATGCGATTCTCGCGAGAGATCGAGGAGATTCAGCCGACGGATGCGCTGTTCAAGCCAGTGGAGGACGCCCAGCTCGCGGTGTACTACACTGACGTCCTTCGTCGCGGATTCGTCGGCACGTACGGGAGGACGCTCGAGGCGACCATGGGTTCGCTGCTGCCACGTCGCCTGGGGACGATCCCGGCAGCTGGGACGACGACCTGGTTGGAGATCTCGCAGCGGCTGGAGGCGACGAGCTGGCTCGCGTTCACGTTGCGCGAGCGCGCGCAGTATGCGTGGGCCAAGGACACGGCGCTCGAAGGCGGCACGGCGGAGATCGTGCTCGGCACGATGCGCATGCGTTACCGGAACGTCGCGCTGGAGATCGGTCGCTCCCAGCTCTCGTGGGCGCAGTCGGCCGACGAGGGTCTTTTCATCGCCGCGGACGCGCCGGCACTCGATCTGATTTCGTTGTCGTCCGACGAGCCGTTCGTACTTCCCAGCGTCCTCCGGGTGCTCGGGCCGACGAAGGCCACACTGTTCGTGGCCGATCTCGGGCCGAGCCAGGTCCGCTCCCACTCGAAGCTGCTCGGATACAAGGTGAGCATCTCGCCGAGTCCACGCGCGGAGCTCGGCGCATCGTTCTTCAATCACTACGGTGGCGAGGGCGGCCGGCCATCCTCGTTCGGAGATCGACTGATCGATTTCCTCCCGTTCGTCGACATCTTCCGGCGTCACAATTACACCGACTCCTCGCGCGCCCTGGACGTCGACTCGGACAAGCTGCTCGGCCTGGACGGACGGCTGCGGATCGGGGGACTCCGCGGGGTCGTGCTCACCGGCGAGCTACTGATCGACGACTTCGACGTCCGTCGCATTCCGAAGCTGTTCACCGGGTATGGCAGTCAGGCGCTCGGCATCACGCTGCCGCGATTCATCTCGCCGGTGCTCTCGCTGAAGCTGATGGCGACGCACATGGGGATCCTCACCTACACTCACAGTGCCCTCAGCAACGGCATCACCACTCGCGGTCGGCTGATCGGCGACGAGCTGGGACCCGACGCGAAGGCATTCGGGGCTCGGCTCACCTGGGAGCCAGCGGCCGAGGTTCGACTGAGCATCGAGGGTGGCTCGGCGATCTACAGCAACGCCGAGTACGTGACGTACTACTCCGATCCGGAGAACACTCGCTACGTCGTGCAGAAGACCGCCCGCACGGGCGACGAGCTTCGCGATCGCCTCGGCGCGCATCTGCTCGTCCAGTCGCAGTCAGGGCCGTCCGTCTCCTTGCGCGCCATGACGGAACGCTCGCGCAACTTCGATTTCCAGGGATTTCGCCGCACCGACTCGGCAGCGGAGATCAACTTTCGCGTGCCGTTCTAGGGCGACGTCCATGCGCGTGGCCCTCGCCTGCGACTGGTTTCTGCCGCGGCAGGGCGGCATCGAGCTGCACCTGCGAGACCTCGCGGTTTCACTTCGCGCGAGCGGTGTGGACGCGCGGATCGTGACGACGACCCGGGGCGCCGACGTGGTCGATGGTGTGCCCGTTCTCCGTGTGCGGGTGCCGCTGGCCCCCGGGGCTGGGTTCGCGTTCACGCCGGGAGCGGTGAGGGCGATCGGTCGGGTGATTCGCGGAGAGCGGTTCGACGTCGTCCACGCACACGCGAGCGTCGTCTCCCCAGTCGCGTTCGTGGGGGCCATCGCGGCGCGACGCAGCGGGCTGCCCTCCCTCATCACCTTTCACTCGATGCTGCATCGCGCGTCGTTCGTGCTCGGTGCGAGCGAGGCACTGTTCGGCTGGAGCGAGCGCGGCGTGGTGCTGAGCGCGGTGAGCAGCGTCGTCGCCGAACAGGTGGCGCGATGGATCCCGGGCGCGAGCGTCGGCGTGCTGCCGAACGGGATCGACGCGGAGTTCTGGCACCACGGAGCCGCGAGGCAGGCGCCAGAGGGCGAGATCGTCTTCGCCTCCGCGATCCGGCTGTCGCGGAAGAAGCGCCCGCTGCGGCTCGTCCGGGCGTTCGCCGCCGCCGTACGCTTCGTGGCCGGCGCACCGGCGATGCGATTGATCGTGGCCGGTGAGGGTCCGGAGCGACCCGCGATGCTGCGCGCGGCTGCGGAACTGGGCGTCGCGGACCGGGTCGAGCTGGTCGGTCAGCTCGCGCGCGCGGATCTGCGAGCGCTGTACGCGCGCTCGCACGCGTTCGTGCTACCGAGCGAGCGCGAGTCGTTCGGTATCGCGGCACTCGAGGCCCGGGCGGCGGGGCTGCCGGTGGTGGCGATGTTGGCGAGTGGCGTCCGCGACTTCATCCGCCACGGCACGGATGGCCTGCTCGCGCACGACGACGCCGAGCTCTCGCGGCACATCGCTCGCCTGGCGCTCGACGTCCCGTTCAGGAACTACGTGCGGCATCGCAACGCGTCGGTCGTGGCCCCCTATGACTGGACCGACGTGCGAGCACAGCACCTCGCGATGTACCGACACGCTGGCGCGCGAGGCTAGCGCCCGCGCGCCGTCCAGGCGAGACCCGGCGCCGCGAGCGCGACGAAATAGCAGAGATGCTGCACGACGGCGATGCCGAGCGCCTGCTCCGCGGGCACCCCGAAGCGGGTGAGCGCCAGCACCACGGCGGCCTCGAACACGCCGACGTTGCCGGGGACGACGGGCAGCAGCGTCGCCAGATTGAGCACCGCGAGGACCACGACCGCTGTGCCCAGCGGCAGGGCCACCCCGAACGCACGTTGCACGCAGAGTATGGCGGCCACCTCCACGGCCTTCTTGAGCAGCGCGAGCGCGAGGGCCGGCGCGCCGCGCGCCGGTACACGGAGCGGCTCGAGCGAAGCGGCAAACGCTCCGAGCGCGCCCGCGAGGCGCACGGGTCCGACGCGCGACATCACGGACGCGACGTCCGCATGTCGCCAGGAGGCGAGCAGCAGCGATCCGCCGAGCACCGAGAGCGCGACCAGCAACGCGAGCACGGCGCGCGTCATCCAGTCGGGCAGCGGCGCGATGAGCGCCGCAGTCGCAAGCACCGTCACCTTGGCGACGCCGACGAGGAGCTGATCCATCGCGAGCACGGAGAGCGCAGCGGAACGATCGAGACGCGTGCGCGTCACCAACAGGGCGACGCCGGTCGCCTCCCCGACGAGCATCGGTGTGGTGTTGAGGACGGACGAGGTGGTGGCCACGACGCCGAGCATCACGCGAACGCGGCGTGTCGGGTCGGGAGGGGAGAGCAGATGCCACTGCACCGCCCACAGTGGGAGGATCGCGACGTAGCATAGGAGGGCCAACGCAAGCCAGCCGGCGCGCACGGATGCGAGCTGCGCGAGAGCGCGCGCGAGGTCCATGCGGTACAGCGATGCGACGAACAACCCGCACATCGCGAAGATGGCCAGCGCGCGCCCGCCGCGCCGCGCGGCCAGCGCCTGGATCACGTCGTCAACTCCCGCATCGGGACGAACGTCGCGCCGTGGCGGGCGAACATCTCGATCACTTCGCGGAGACAGCGGAGCGCCACGTCACCGGTGCGGAAGCGGCAATCGTAACGCAGCCGCTCGCGAGTGAGATCGACGAACTCCCACGGGTGGACGAACAACACCACCGGATCGCTGAGGGCGGCGAGCCACGGGTCGCGCACGAGGCGTGGCAGCCGGAGCACCGACGAGGTCATCGACGCGGGGACGCGCGCCAGCGACGTCGCGCGGCGCGATGCGTGGTACGAGCGCTTGTACTTCGCCAGCGAGGAATCGAGGGTGAATCCGTGCTCTTCGAGCAAGGGCACGAACGCGTCGGGGAAGCGCAGATAGGGCGCACGGAACGAAGTCACCGGGGCGAAGCCTCGCAGGGTTCGCGACGACTGGTCGATCTCCCAGCGCGCGGTGTCCTCGTCCATTCGATCGAATGCCGTGTGGGTCACCCCATGGCATCCCAGCTCGTGGCCGGCCTGGAGGAGTGCGCTCACGGCAGCGGGGTAGCGGTCGGCCACCTCGCCGGTCGTGAAGTAGGTCGCGCACACCCCCCACTCGGCGAACAGCTCGAGCAGCCGCGGCGCACCTTCCTCGATCCCGCGGAAGGTGGTGCTCAGGTAGGGCGGGCAGTCGGGCTCGAAGTCGACCGTGAGCGCGACGCGCAGCGGCGCGGCAGGCCGCGCTGTCGATTGGGGCGGCGCGGACCGGTGGGTCGGCATGGGACGTGACACTCGTGAGGCGATGGGCCCTGCTGGATTCGAACCAGCGCGCGTCGGATTATGAGTCCGCTGCTCTAACCACCTGAGCTAAGGGCCCGGTGCGTTGTGCTACAACAACTTACCTAGCGGGTCTCGGCACTTTCCAGCGGTTTGGTTGCCGTAACTTTGCCGTTGTCGCTCTGGACGGTGCTGAATCGGCGCGCTACGGCCCGCGTGAGGTCGGCTTGGTCGATGATGTTGTACCGATCGAACATATCCCGCGTCTTCCACCCGCACAATTTCATGATCTCCCCTTCGCTCACCCCGGCGCGCCGGAAATCGCGGGCAGCGGTGCGCCGGAGATCATGCACCAGACGACCCTCGAGCCCTGCGACCTTGCAGGCCGTCGCCCAGGTCTTCCGGAAGTCGCCGATCCGCTTGCCCTTCTTGTGGAACACGTGAAGCCCGTCACGGACGCGCCAGCGGGCCAGGAAGAGATCCCGCAGCTCCGCAGCGTCGGCGATCGGGAAGGCCCGTGCGTCGCCACCCTTGGTCTGTGCCTCCCCGATCCAGACGCACGCCGCAGGGCCGGGCAGGGGTTCGTCATGCTCCCCAGGATAGGAGTCGTCGTCCCACTCGATTTGCGACCAGAGGAGGCCGATCCCCTCGCCACGGCGCCAGCCGGTCATCCGGAGGAAGCGGACGAGGTCGGCGAGGTGGGGCGGGAGATGCAGCACCAGCGTGGCGAAGTCACCTCCTCGAAGAACCCGCTCCGCTTCTCCCCGGCTGCGAGCCGCTTGAACACGGGCATGGAGGCGAGCACGTCGTGCTCCACGGCCACACCGAACGCCGCGGATAGGATGGCGATCTCGTAGCGGATCGTATTGTGTGCCGCCTCCTCATCTAGTCGAGCGTCCTGATAGTCGCTTACGCGAGCCTTCGTAATGCTCAGGGCCCGTGCGTCGGCACCGAAGAACTCCTCGAGGTGCGCGAACGCCTGCGACGCGCGGCCCCACGATGCGTTGCCTTCGCGCGTGTAATGCTTCCGCAACGCACGCCGAACCTGCGGCGCCTAAAGGATGACCGCACCCC
>DATFOL010000626.1:0-7818 GCA_035265545.1 Gemmatimonadaceae bacterium
GATCGCTCACGACGCGGGACGCCAGGGCCGCGGGGTCAGTCGGCCGAGGTGAAGGTGATGTCGGTGTCGATCGGCTTGCCGTGGCGCCATACGCCGGTTCCGGAGCGCGGCGGGGTGACCACCTCGAAGCGCACCTCGAGCAGTTGCGGCTCGGAGGAGAAGGTAGGACGCAGATCCTCGAGCACGGCGGTATACGCGGCTTCGTGGTCGCGCGCCGTGACGAGGCCGACGTGGATGGGATGCGCGAACCGCTGCATCTCCATGGCGCCGGGCATCTTCTCGGCGATGTAGTAGACGTAGGTCTGCATCGTCGTTCGTTGAGGTGGAACCAAAGAACCGGTCGGGACCGTACGTTCGCGCGGGCAGGTCTTCACCTGCCCGCGCGAGCCGTGATATAGCCGGGAATCGGAACGCTGGCCAGCGCTACTGGATGCCCACCAGCTGGACGGTGAAAACCAGCACGGTGTTCGGCGGGATGAGATACTGCTGGGTGATCTGATCCACGACCCCCTGCTCACCGTATGCGAGCGTGGGAGGCATGATCAACTGCCGGATCCCTCCGACCTTCATACCCACGATCCCCTCCTCGAAGCCGGGGACTGGCCGGCGTGGCGGCCCACCGATCGTGGGGTCGTATGGCGCCGATGGAGAGGCCCTAAAATCGAAGCGCGTGCCATTGGTGAAGTACGCATCGTAGTAGACGAGCGCGGTGTAGACGCCGCCGGAAGGACTCGCCGCCGTCGGTCCGGTGCCGACCGAGAGATCCCGATAGTAGAGCCCCGACGCCGTCTTGGTGGACGCCGCCAGGTTGACGTTCAGGCTCGCCGCGAAGGTGGTCTGTTCGATCGGGGTGTACGGATAGGTGATGGGATCCGACCCCTCCAGACAGGCCGTGAAGGCGAGCGGGAGGAGCGCGGTCATCAGAAAGCGAAATCGCATGAAAAAGCTCGAAAGTCGAAGTCGGCGGAGGCGGGGACCACCTGGGAAAGCTAATGGCGGGGACCTGCGGGGATCCCCTGCCGTCACGCGTCCCGTTCGCGATCCCGGCGCACCGGGACCCGTTTCCCCTTGATCGTCGTCCCACGGAGGGTATCGATGATCCCGTCGGCGATCTCGTCCGGCACCTCGACGAGGGAGAAACGGTCGGTGATCTGGATCGCGCCGATCGCTCGCGGATCGACTCCAGCCTCGTTGACGATCGCCCCCACGAGGTCGGCGGGCCGGACGTTCGCCTTGCGGCCTGCACCGACGTAGAGACGCACCACATTCCACTCCGGCGTGGTCGGCTCGCGCTTGCCGCGCCGGGGCTTCTCGCCGTCTCCCTTCGCGCTCCGCTTCGCCGGGGCGCGCTCGCGGCTGCCGCGTGACGGCCCATCCTGACGAACGGCAACCGTCGGGATCTCCTGCTCCTCCTCGGCTCCGCTCTCCTTCGCGTCGGCGGCCTTCACCGCCGCGGCCGCGACGTCCATGATGTCGAACTCCTGGGCGAGCGAGTCGACGACGACGCGGAAATGATCCAGATCGCCCGCCAGCAGGGTCTCACGGATCGACGCGCGGGTCATCTCGAGGCGGCGGGCCCGCAGGTCGGCCACCGTGGGAACCGCCGCGATCTCGATCTTCTGCTTCGTCTGGTGCTCGATGTTCCGGAGCAGCCGATGCTCGCGCGGCTCGGCGAGGGTGATGGCGACACCCTCGCGGCCGGCGCGTCCGGTGCGGCCGATGCGATGCACGTACGCCTCGGCGGCGCTCGGGACGTCGTAGTTCACGACGTGCGAGACGTGCTGCACGTCGAGCCCACGCGCGGCGACGTCGGTCGCGATGAGCAGGTCCGACGTGTTCGCGCGGAATCTCTTCATCACGCGATCACGTTGCTCCTGACTGAGGCCACCGTGCAGCGCCTCGGCCCGGTACCCCCGGCCGTTGAGCGATTCGGCGAGCTCGTCGACCTCGGTGCGCGTCCGGCAGAACACGATCGCCGACGTCGGGTTCTCCACGTCGAGCACGCGACCAAGGGTGGCGATCTTGTGCGCGCGACCGACGATGTAGGCGACCTGCCGCACGCGCGGCGCCGAGCCGGCGGGAACGACTTCGCGATCGATCCTTACCGTGACGGGATCCCGCAGGTGCTTTCTCGCGATCTCGGCGATGCGAGGGGGCAGCGTGGCGGAGAAGAGCGCCGTCTGCCGCTCGGCCGGCGTGGCTTCGAGGATCGCTTCGAGATCCTCGGCGAAGCCCATGTCGAGCATCTCGTCGGCCTCGTCGAGCACCACCACCTTCACCGCGTCGAGCCGCAGCGTCTTGCGCCGGATGTGATCCAGCGCGCGGCCAGGGGTCGCGACCACCACGTCGACGCCGCGCTTCAGCATGCGCAGCTGATTCTCCATCGAAGCGCCGCCGTAGATGGGCAGCGCGCAGACGCCCATCGACTTGCCGTACTTGTGCACGGCTTCGGCGACCTGCATCGCGAGCTCGCGCGTCGGCACGAGGACGAGCGCCGCGGTGCGGGAGCGGGCTTCCGCGTCGGGGGTGACGAGGTGGAGGAGCGGCAGCGCGAACGCGGCGGTCTTTCCCGTTCCCGTCGCCGCCTGGCCCAGCACGTCGCGACCGGCGAGAAGGGGCGGAATCGCTTCGCGCTGCACCGGAGTCGGCTCTTCGTAACCGAGCGCGGCGAGGGCGTCGACCAGTCGCTCATCGAGACCGAGCGCGGCAAAGCCCGGCGTCTGATCGGGCTCGGGAGGAGTGGTGGTGCGTGGGGTCATTGCAGCTGGTGCAGGCGTGCAGGTGAGCGGAGCAGGATAGTTGGCGACGTATCTTGAAGCGATGTCGAGCGATCCATCCGCCCAGCCGTTCGAGATTCGCCCATCGCCCATGCAAGGGCTGGGCGCGTTCGCCACCCGGCACATCCCCGCGGGAGTACGGCTCATCGAGTATAGCGGGGAACGGCTGACGCCGTCGGGAGCCGACGCGCGCTACCCCGACGTGGAGGGCAAGCGCCACCACACGTTCCTCTTCGCGATCGACGACGACGTGGTGATCGATGCGGCGGTGGATGGCAACGAGGCGCGCATCATCAACCACTCGTGTGACCCCAACTGCGACGCCGTGATCGAGGACGGTCGCATCTGGATCGAGACGATCCGTGACGTCGCTCCAGGTGAGGAGCTGGCGTACGACTACGCCTACGTGCTCGAGGAGCGCCACACGCCGGCGGCGAAGCGACGCTTTCCCTGCCACTGCGGAGCGGCGAGCTGCCGCGGGACCATCCTCGCGAAGAAGCGCTGACCGTTTACTTCGGCGCGCAGAGATAGGTGAGCGCGAGGGCGCCCATCGAGCCGCCAAGTGCGGGCCCGTAGCCAGGAATCGCGTTGACCTTCCGGTCGACGACTTTGGTCTCCTTCGCGTCGCCGTAGTAGACGTTCTCCTTGGCGGCGAGGGACTTCTTGGCGCAGTCGAAGGTCGCGCTGGTGCGCGAGCTCATCCAGGCGCCTTTGGGCGTCTGCACGGGGGTGGTGAACACCACCCGCACCGTCGCCGCCACGAGGGAGCCGGTGCGCTTGATCGACCTCGAGTCGACGAAGACCTGATTGCCGCTCGAGGTGGCGCCGATCGGCGTCCACTTCTTTTGCGCGTGGGCGATCGACGGGAGAGCGAGAAGGACGAGAGCGAGGTGACGCATAGCGGGGTCCGAGAATGGCGAGTCGCCTTACAAGCTGGCGAGCGTCACGGCGCGGCGTAATGGCCGCTCCGACGCTGGCCTCACCGCCGCTGAGCGAGATCCGCCCAGTATCGGCCCATCTGCCCGCGGCCCGTCATCGAGACACCGCTAGCCGACGCGTCGCTCCAGGCGGTGGGACCAGCATCCCTCGCCAGCCGGATCAGACGCGCGCTCGCACCATAGAGCTCCAGCACGGAAGGACCGAGAGCGTGATAGTGACCGAGCATCCATCTCAGCTCGGGGTCCGGCGCGTCGCGGCGAGCCCAGGCATCGAGCTCGTCGATCACGAGGCGGATGGCTCCGTCGGGCAGCGGCGCGATCCCGGTCTCGGCCGCAGCGGCCATGGCGCTGCGCCAGACGAGGAAATAGGCGCGCTTGAGCGCCTCGAGCGCCGAGTCCGGATCCGAGAAATGCTCGATGTAGGCATTCACAATCGCCGGATATTCCCCATACAATCCGGAGCGCTCGATCTGTGCGTCGCGCTCGTCCGGCGTTCCGCTGGCTCCGCGGATACTGGCGAGCACTGCGTCCTCCCATCCGGCGAGCGTGGACAGGCTGAGCACCCGATCAGCCGGCAGCGATCCGCAGCTTGGTGCCCCAGGGGTCGATGGCGAGCCAGCCATCGGACGTCGCGGCGACCTCGTGCCCCGCACCCCGGAGCCGGCCAGCGGCAGCGTCCGCGTCACCCGCCGTGGGCAAGACCATTCGCCACTCGAGCAACCGTGCCTCGTCGTCCGACGCAGGCGCGGCGCGGCCAGCCCACGTGTTGACGCCGAGATGGTGGTGATAGCCACCAGCCGAGAGGAAGAGAGCACCGGGATACGACCACACCGTCGAATCGAAGCCAAGCGCGTCGTGATAGAAGCGAGACGCCGTGTCGATGTCTCCGACATGCAGGTGAAGGTGACCCATGACGGTTCCGGCGGGCATGCCGGCCCACGGCTCGCCCTTCCCTGCGGCGATCACGCTCGCGGTGTCGAGCGGTTCGGTGGCCATGGCGAGCTCACCGTGCTCCCAGCGCCAGGAAGCTTTCGGCCGATCCGCGTACACCTCGATGCCGAGACCGTCCGGGTCCCGAAGGTAGAGCGCTTCGCTGACCAGATGATCCGACGCGCCAAGACGGGCGCCGATGTGCACCAGATGCTCGAGGAAGCGCCCGAGCGCCGGGCGATCCGGAAGGAGGATGGCGAAGTGATAGAGCCCGAGCCGGCTGTTGGCGCGCAAGGGCGCGCTGCCGCGTTGCTCGACCAGCTCGACCAGCGGCAACGCCTCGCCGTCGGCGTGGAGAGCAGCCGTGGACGCGATGGTGGCTCGCGGTTGAAGTCCGAGCACCGTCGTGTAGTAATCGAGCGACCGCGCGAGATCGCCGACTTGCAGCCGCACGTGCCCGAGGCGCAGGGAGGCAGGCAGCGCCGCGGAGCGCCCGGTCGTGGAGCCAGTGCCTGTTCCGTCGGTCCCGCTTCCCTCGAATTCGTCCGTCATGGTCAACTCGCTTGGAGAAACGTGTGGCGCGGGCGCCGTCCGCCGTGGGGCCCCGATACTGCACGGACGGTTCCCCGGGGAGGCGTCGGCGAGAGCCCGACTGGCGCGCAGCGAGCACGTCAGGTATCGTCGAGCCGTGCGGGGCGACGGGACTCCGTGATGTAGCGCGTGCGACCGGTGTGCGCCGGTCGGAGGAGGCATCATGATACCGGATGCCGGGTTCCACGGGAACGACATGTCGACATCGAGCGAAGCGCGACGCAGAGCCCAAGCGGCACTCGTGCACGCGCTCGACGCGAATCCGGACGTGAGCAATCCTGCGACACGTGCCGCGATCCGCGCGTTCGTCGAGGCGCTGGTGAGCGAAGGACTGCTGCCCGAGGCGACGGTGATCGCCTTCAAGGCCACATTGTCGCTCTCCGAGTCGCTCCACCGAATCGAGTCCGAGGAGCGCGAGCAGCTGCGCGCCTCGCTGGTCTCGACGTGCATCGAGCGATACTTCGAAGTGCGCGGCACGGATGACACTCGTCCCGCGAGTCCACCGACGCTGCGACTCGTACGGGACCGCGAGGCGTCGCCGAGCGGCCCAGAGGCGACGACTTAGGCGGATCGCCCTGGCGCAGGCCAGCCACGCAGCCGCGGCACCCACCGCGGCACGGCGGCGCGATAGCGCTCGTACTCCTCACCGAATCGCTGGACGAGTCCTGGCTCCTCGAGCAAGACGAAGTAGGTGTGGTTGATCGCGAGGAACACGAGGAGCCAGCTTGCGATGCTCCACGAGTGGAAGAACAGCGCCTCTCCCCCGAGCATCGTCGCGACGGCCGTGATCATCGGATTGCGTACGTGCCGATAGGGTCCCTCGACCACCAGGTGGCGCGTGGGATCCCAGGGCGCCAGAGTGCCGCGGCCAATTCGCGCAAAGAGCAGCACGCACCAGACGAACATCGTGAAACCGGCGGCGAACACGAGGACGCCGGCGATCCGGCCCGTCACCAGCAGCGCCATCTGCGACATCGTGGTCCGTTCGCGCGCCAGAAGCCAGCGCGGTACGACCACAGTGACGACGAACGGCAGGAGCGCGATCGAGAGCAGATGTCGCAGCAGCATCGACTTGCTTCCCTTCGTCCGGCTCAGCGCCGCGTGACCGTGGGTGCGACAGGCTGGTTCGCCAACACCTGAGCGACGCGCCGGCCGAGTGTCGGCGCGATGGAGCGGCTGAAGGTTGCGGTGAGGTGATTGTCGTCGGTGAACACGATGGCACCGTTCCGCACGACGCCGCAACGAGGGGTGTCACAGAGCTGATCGTTCATGTCGATCAGCCGCACGGGCAGTCCTCGCAAGGCGGCATCCTGCGCTGCGAGGGCGGAGCGCGAGAGCGAAGTGACGCGATCGTACGTGCAGGCCCGGGTAAACGGGAGGCGAGCCGCGCTGCGCGAAAGACAGGCCGGCACGTCGAAGCCCGCGCGAGGGACATCCCGGATGACGATCGTTCGGATTCCCGCGGCGGCAAGACGCGCGTAGGTACGCCGCAGTCCCCGCTCCCACATCGCGGGGGTCACCTGCCAGTCGTCGGCCTGTCCGTCGACCGGGATGTAGTGATCCCAGCTCGAGAGCACGACTGCCGCGGGCCGCATGGCGACGATGCGGCGCAGCATCGCCTCACGATAGCGCGCGCACTCGCGATAGTACCGCGCGAACCGCGCGCTTCCGAGCTCGCCCATGTCCGCGACGGGACACCCGCCCTTCACCATCGCATCGATCCGCCAGCCATGCTCGCGACCAGCGCGATCGAGCGCCCCAAGCCAGTGTTCCGCGTGAGAGTCGCCGAGGAGCGCCACGACAGTGGCGCCGCCGCGATCGCCGAGCACACATGGTGTGCGAGCATCCTCAACGCTGTTGGCCCAGCACGGGTGCGAGACGCGGTCCACGCGCGCGGAGGCGAACGCGCGTTGATTCGTGGAGGCCACGCGACGCTCGGCGCCCCGCATCAGTCCGTGTGCGAAAAGCGCCGCGGCCACGCTGGCCACGAGGGCAGCAGGCGCGATCCAGCGGTCGGGCAGGCGCGAGAGCGCCCCGTCACGCGCCGGGCGCTCGACGAGTCGGTACGTCAGCCACGCGAGCGCGAGAGCACCCGCCGACCAGCCGAGCCGCCCCGAGACACCGATCGAAGGGTCCAGCACCTCGCCCAGGCCGACGAGGGGCCAGTGCCAGAGATACCACACGTACGAAAGGCGTCCGAGCCAGCGAAGGGGTGCGAGGCTCAGCCCACGGCTGATCGCACCGTCGGGTGCCCACGCCCCGCCGGCGATGAGCGCCGCGGCACCGAGCGCCGGCAGCAGTGCGGCGGCGCCGGGATATGGCGTGGCGCGGTCGTAGCTCACCACGGCGATACCGATTGCGATAAGACCAGCCACCTGAAGCATCATCGCGACCCGGGCGCTCGCCGGCGGTCTCTGGGCGAGCGCCAGCGACAGCGCGCCGCCGAGCGCGAACTCCCAGATTCGCGTCGGCATGCCGAAGAACGCCCACGGCTGCGCGGTGCGCGTGATCCAGAGCGACGCGGCGAGCGACGCGACACCAGCGATGACGATGGCCCTGGCCGTCGTCCGACGCTCCACAAT
>DATFOL010000627.1:0-4040 GCA_035265545.1 Gemmatimonadaceae bacterium
CTTGCTACCAAGCCCGCGGTAAACGCGGACGCGCCCATCATCGTCCACAGCCACCTGCGCTGGGATTTCGTGTGGCAACGCCCACAGCAGCTGCTCTCGCGGTTTGCGCAGCGGAACCACGTGCTCTTCGTCGAGGAGCCCATCTATCTCGACGACGTCGCCGACGCGCGGCTCGACCTGTCGCTGCCGATGGAGCGCGTGCATCGCGCCATGCCGATGCTGCCAGCGGCGCTGCGCGGCGAGTACGACGCGTCGATCGCCGTGACGCGGGAGCTCGTGCGCGGTGCGATCGCGCCCGACGGTGCGCTCGGCGGCATGTTCGCGACCCCCATCCAGTGGTTCTACACGCCGATGCCCGCGCCAGCGATGATCGGCGCGTTCGACGAGCGAGCGGTGGTCTACGACTGCATGGACGAGCTGTCGAAGTTTCGCTTCGCGCCCACGGCGCTGGTCGATCGTGAGCGCTATCTGATGGCGCAGGCGGACGTGGTGTTCGCTGGCGGCTACAAGCTCTCCCAGTCGAAGGCGAAGTACCACAACAACGTCCATTTCTTCGGCTGCGGCGTCGACGTGGCGCACTTCGCCACGGCGCGCTCGCCCGAGGTTCGGGTGCCGCGCGAGATCGCCGCGCTCAAGCGTCCGGTGGTCGGCTACTACGGCGTGATCGACGAGCGGATCGACTACGAGCTGCTGCACACGCTCGCCACCTCGCTGCCCGACGTCGAGCTGGTGATGGTCGGTCCAGTCGTGAAGGTGGACCCGAACGAGCTGCCGCGGGCGGAGCACATCCACTGGCTCGGCCAGCGGCAGTACGCGGAGCTGCCGGCGCACGTGAAGGGCTTCGACGTCTGCCTGATGCCGTTCGCCCTGAACGACGCGACCGAATACATCAACCCGACGAAGACGCTGGAGTACATGGCGGCGGGCAAGCCGATCGTGTCCACGGCCGTGTCGGACGTGGTGCACAACTTCACGCCCGTCGTCGCCGTCGCCAACACGTACGACGAGTTCGTCGCCGCGGTGCGCGCCGCGATCGAGCGCCCGAATAGCGAGATGATCGCGCGCGGGCTGGAGCAGGCGCGTGCCAACTCGTGGGAGAGCATCGTGGCGCGCATGGAGCGGATCATCCGCGACGCCACCTGGACGCGCGCGGCCCGCACCGAGCGTGCGCTGGTGGACAGGGTGCGTCCGGCCATTCGGTCTCGTGCCGCGCTCGCGGGCGCGAGCGAGGACATCGGCGACTAGCTCGCCGTAACGACGATGTCAGACCAGCGGCCGCGAACATGACGGACGTGCATCCGCGCGCGCCGCTGGAGCTGTGGGCGGGCTTCGAGTGCACGCTCAACCGCGTCGGCGACGCGCAGCACGATCAGCTCGAGCTCACCGGCCACTACGGCCGACTCGACGACCTCGATCGGCTCGCCGACCTCGGTGTGCGCACGATCCGCTATCCCATTCTCTGGGAGCGGATCGAAGCGGAGCGCCCGTACGGCACCCCGTGGGAGTGGACGGACCGCTGCATGGAGCGGCTCCGCGCGCTGGGCATCGAGCCGATCGTGGGCCTGGTGCACCACGGCAGCGGGCCATTCGGGACGAGCCTCCTGGATGACGGCTTCCCCGAGGGGCTCGCCGTCTTCGCGCGGCGGGTCGCCGAGCGCTACCCGTGGGTCACCCGGTACACGCCGGTCAACGAGCCTCTCACGACGGCGCGTTTCAGCGCCCTGTACGGCGTGTGGTACCCGCACGTGCGCGACGACGCGCGCTTCCTGCGCGCGACGTTGAACCAGGTGCGCGCGACGCGCCTCGCGATGGAGGCGATCCGCGCCGTGCGTCCCGACGCGGCGCTCGTGCAGACGGAGGATCTCGGCCGCACCCACGCGCGGCCCGCGCTTCGGTATCAGGCGAGCTTCGAGAACGAGCGTAGATGGTTGACCTTCGATCTGCTGATGGGGCGCCTGACTCCGAAGCACGCGCTGTATCGATTCATGCGCGGGCAGGGCATCACGGCGGACGATCTCGCGCGCGCGGTCGGTGACGGCTGTCCGCCGTCGGTGATCGGGATCAACCACTACGCCACGAGCGAGCGGTTCCTCGACGAGCGGCTCGAGCGCTATCCTCCCCACACCCACGGCGGCAATCACCGGCACCGGTACGCCGACGTCGAGGCGGTGCGCGTGCTCACGGATGGCGTGGCCGGCCCGCGAGCACTGCTGCTCGAAGCGTGGGAGCGCTATGGTCTGCCGATCGCCGTCACCGAGGCGCATCTCGGCTGCACGCGGGAGCAGCAGCTACGCTGGCTCGCCGAGGTATGGTCTGCCGCCGGCGACGCACGAGCAAAGGGCGCCGACGTCCGCGCCGTCACCGCCTGGGCGGTGCTCGGCACCCAGGACTGGTCGTCGCTCGTGACGAGGCTCGAAGGGAACTACGAGCCCGGACTGTTCGACGTGCGCGCGCCACGGCCGCGGCCGACCGCGCTCGCGCGGATGGCTCATTCGCTCGCGACGACGGGCTCGTACGATCATCCGGCGTTGGGCGCGCCGGGCTGGTGGCACTGCGTGGACCGCGTGCTCTATCCGGAGCACGAGCCGCACGACGAAGCGCCTTGTGTCAGGGGCGTCGCACACGACGCGGCACCGGGACGGCCCGTCCTCATCGCGGGAGCGTCGGGCACGCTCGGCAGCGCCTTCGCGCGGCTGTGCGTGTCGCGCGGCCTCGCGTACCGTGCGCTGTCGCGCCACGAGCTGGACGTCACCGATCGAGCAGCCGTCGAGCGGGTAGTGCGCGAGAGCGGCGCGTGGGCGGTGGTCAACGCGGCGGGCTACGTCCGCGTCGACGATGCGGAGCGCGACGTCGAAGCGTGCCATCGGCTCAATGTCGTCGCGGCGGAGACGCTGGCGCGCGCGTGTGAGGACGCGCGGATCCCGTTCGTCGCCTTCTCGTCGGACCTCGTGTTCGATGGCGAGAAGGATGCGCCCTACGTGGAGTCCGATCGCGTCGCGCCGCTCGGCGTCTACGGCCGGAGCAAGGCCGAGTGCGAAGCGAGAGTGCTCGCGGCGCATCCGGGCGCGCTCGTCGTCCGCACGGCGGCGTTCTTCGGGCCGTGGGACGAATGGAACTTCATCACCCGAACGCTCGCCTCGCTGGCACTCGGGGTGCCAGTAGACGCGGCGGACGACCTCGTCGTCTCGCCCACCTACGTGCCCGATCTCGTGCACGCGACGCTCGATCTGCTGATCGACGGGGAGCATGGTCTGTGGCACCTCGCGAACGCTGGTGAGACCAGCTGGGCCGACTTGGCGCGGGCGGCGGCGCGAGGAGTGGACCTGGACGAGTCGCTGATTCGCGCGCGGCCGCACACGGAGCTCGGGCTCTCGGCGCGACGGCCCCGCGCCGTGGCGCTCGACAGCGAGCGTGGGCGCCTCATGCCGCCGCTGGAGTCGGCGCTGAGCGCATACCTGTACGACCGACCCTGGCTGCGCCTCCTGCCGGACGAAGACCTGGTGATGTCGGCCGACGACGTCGCGGCCGACTGACATATCACGCACTCACGCACTCACGCACTCACGCACTCACGCAATTCGAGATGGAGCAGATTCGCACGACCACACGGGATACCAGCACCACCACTGGCGGCGACCAGCCGCGCATCGTCATCATCGGCGCCGGGCCCACCGGCCTGGCCGCCGGCTACCGGCTGCGCGAGCTCGGCTACACGAACTTCGTGATGCTCGAGGCGCGCGAGAAGGTCGGCGGGTTGGCGGCGAGCGAGACGAGCCCGAACGGGTTCATCTACGACATCGGCGGGCACGTCCTCTTCTCGCACTACGAGTACTTCGACAAGCTGTTCGACAAGCTGCTCGGCGACGAGTACCAGCTCCTGCTGCGCGAGAGCTGGGTGTGGATGTGCGACCGCTTCCTGCCGTATCCCTTCCAGAACAACATCAAGTACCTGCCGAAGGAAGTCGTCTACGAGTGCCTCATGGGGGTGATCGAGGCGCAGAAGCAGGAGCTCGATCTCTCGCGGTTCAGGAACTTCGAGG
>DATFOL010000628.1:0-2650 GCA_035265545.1 Gemmatimonadaceae bacterium
CTTCGGCCCGGCGAAGTTGCCGGTGAGTGGCACGATGAGGTTGCGCTCCTGCATGTCCTTGAGCGCGCGAAATGCCTTCTCGCTGCCGAGGTAGCTCCAGTTCACGCCGACGCTGTCGGTCTCGGTCATCATCGCCTGATAGGTCGGCCCTCTGAATCCGCCGACGCCACGCCCCATGCCTGGCCCGCCCATGAAGCCGCCGTAGCCATACGGGCCCGGGTTCCTGCACTCGGAGCTGTACCCGTACGTGAGCTCTGGCCCCTGGGTGAAGAACGCACCGTACACGCAGCCGAGCGACACGTGCTCGCTGTCGCTCAGGGCGAAGCGATGTCTGCCGGTGAGACGCGTCGTGATCGCCCGCAGGTTCTCGCGATACCGCGCGCTGTCGGCGGGCTGCTTCGCCAGCGCCTCGAACAGCGCGCTCGCCGTCGAAGTGCTGTCGACGCCGGTGAGCGGCGCGCGCGCGAACAGCTTCGCCAGGAAGTCCGCGCGGTCCTTCGACATCTCGATCAGCGCCTTGTACATCAGGTGCTGGACAGCGTTCTGATGCCGGATGTCGACGATGAACGCGATGCTCGGCCGCAGCGCAGTGACGAGCGTGAAGTTCTGATCGGGGGCGACGCCGATGTACACGCCGCCCGGCGGCACGCGTCGCACGAGCTTCGGCAGCACCCACTGCAGCGCCGTCTCGTTCGACACGAAGTTCTCGGACCGGAAGGTGCCCCACGGCTCCGAGTATTCGTTCATCAGTCGCCAGAACGTGCTGTCGGCGAGACGCGCGGGGACACTCTGCGCGGATGCGCCCTGCGCGCAGGCGCTCGTCGCTCCCGCGCTCGTGGAAAGCAGCGCGGCCATGAACAGCCCGCGCCGAGCGCGGCATGCAAATCGAGTCATGAGTGCATTCTGACGAGAGGGCCGCGCGTCGTCCAGACGTCCCGCTCTCGCTCCCGTTCTTTTGCCGCGCGTCCCGATCACATTGCCGTGCATCCCGGCTTCGCCCGGATCGGGAATTTCGGCCACCCTCGACCCCACTCCTCTCGTGCGGGCGTCCATCCACAGGCTGGCGTCCGTCGAGCGCGCGCTCACGCCGAGCGCCGGCGCCCGAACATGCCTGCGCACGATTGGAGAGTCTTGATGCCACGTATCACCGCAGTCCTTGCAGCCGCCGCGTTCGTCGCGATCGCTGCCCTTCAGGTCGGGTGTTCCGACTCCGATCCGATCACCCGGAGCGAGCAGCAGCCCGTCTCGTCCGCATCCAACGACAACCCTCCCGCCTCCTATACCCTCGCGTCCAGTGCCTCCGATGGCGTGCGTCGCATCGAGATTCTCGACGCCTGCGACCCGACGAGCTTCGACGCGGTCTTCGGCGTCGGCACCTGCATCCGAAATGGCGGGCGCAACCTGTTCGACTTCATCGACGAGGTCACGAAGAAGCAGGAGGCAGGTGCGTGGCGCTTCGCGCCGGCGGGCATCGAAGCGCGTGTCGGACAGACGCTGCTCGCGGTCAATAGCGGCGGCGAGACGCACAGCTTCACCGAGGTCAGGCAGTTCGGCGGTGGCCTCAACGCCACGCTGAACGAGCTCTCGCACAACCCGAACGTCGCTCCGGAATGCCAGACGGCGGAGCTGCTCGCCGCCGGCGCCTCGCAGACCGACGAGCTCGACGAGGAAGGCACCGAGCTGTATCAGTGCTGCATCCACCCCTGGATGCGCACGACGGTGAACGTCCGCGGAAGCTGACCCGCGATCAGTGACGGCACGGCGTCGTCGCCCTCCTCTCGGGCGGCGACGCCGGTTTCACGCGCGGCGCGAGCTCGCGTGCGCGCCTACTGATGCGACACGCCGATCACCGCCATCCACGACACCAGCCGCCCCTCGCGGAACGCGCGCAGCGTCTCCTCGATCGAGCTCACGAGCTGCAGTGACCTTCCGTTCGGGCTCTGTGCCCGCAGCGCGATCAGGGTGTCGGCGCTCATGAACCGCCCGCCGGCGAACGAGCGCACGAACATGCTCGTCGAATCGACTGGCAGCGTCGCGACGTTCTCGTAGAAGCGCGGTGCCTCGTCGCTCTGCTGGAAGAGATACTGCTCGACGTTCGACACGTAGAACGTCGTCACCTTCGCCCCACGTGCGCGCACCCAGTCGCCGATGGCGCGCAGCGCGCGCGGGCCGGCGAAGTTGCCGGTGAGCGGGACGATGAGATTTCGCTCCTGCATCGCCTTCAGCGCGCGGAAGCGGGCTTCGCTGCCGAGGTAGCTCCAATTCTCCCCCGCGCTGTCGCTCTCGGTCATCATTCCCTGATAGGTCGGCATGCGGAAACCGAACCGGCCCGTGCCGCCTGCCCCCGGTCCGCCGGGACCGGGCCCACCGTACGCGTAGCCATACAGGCCTGGGTTCCGGCACTCCGACGCGTAGTTGTAGGTCAGCTCGGGTCCCTGCGTGAAGAACGCACCGTAGACGCAGCCGATCGAGACGCGCTCGCTGTCGCTCAGCGCGAAGCGGTGTACCGCGGTGAGCTGCGCGATGATCGCGCGGAGGTTGTCGCGATATCGCAGGCTGTCGGCCGGCTGCTTCGCCAGCGCCTCGAACAGCGCCGCGGCGGACGACGCGGTATCGATTCCCTGGAGGGGCGCGCGCGCGAACAGCTTCG
>DATFOL010000629.1:0-6411 GCA_035265545.1 Gemmatimonadaceae bacterium
GACGTCTTCGGCCCGTTGTCGAGGGCGCCGCCGATGGACAGATAGAACCCGCCCCCGGGCTTCGCCGCGAGACCGAGCGGATACTCGCGCGACTCGCCCGACTGGATCACGAGATTGCTGAAGTTCTCGTAGCGGTCCGCCTCGCCGTCGCCGTTGACGTCGTGCAGCCGCACGATTCCCTGGCGGTCCAGCACGTAGATCGTGTCGTTCACGATCTGCACGTTCAACGGCTCGTACAGCCCCGAGGCGAAGCGCTTCCACTGCACGCGCTCGAGCGACCGGTCGATGCCCGAGACGATCCACACGTCGCCGTCGAACGTCACCGCGGCGGCGCGCCCATCGCGGAAGAAGTCGACGTCGCTCACGCGCACGTTGCGACGCCACGGGTTCGGCGACGGCAGCGTGACGCGATCGACGACGTAGTCGGCCGTGTCGGGCGAGACGACGCCGCGCGTGGTGACCGTGCTGTCCCAGCGCCGCGGGCCGCCCATCTCGAATGGCGCGAACCCGGCGAGGAGGAACGGGGTCATCGCCTCGGTCACGATGCGGTCCGTGGCGCGGTCGCGCCACGTCACGACGCGGAACGTCGACCCGGGGCCAGCCGGAAGACGCAGCGTCACGTACCGATTCGAATCGACCTGAAGCTGTCCGATCGGAGGTGCTTCCGATCGCGAATTCTCGAAGGTGCGTGCGACGTTGATCAGGGTCGCAGTATCGCGGGTCGCGCCCTCGTACACGATCGCCGTCGCGCCTTTGCTCTCGCTCGCCACACCGTCGCGCACCTCGGCGACGACGAGCGTGAGCGGCTGCGCGATCGGTCCCGTGCGGAACGTGCGCGTGATGCCGAGGTGCGTGCCCGCGGCGATGCTGCCCAACTCCTCGCTGATGTCGGTGCCGGCCACCGTGTACGACAGCACCGCGCGGTTGCCGACGACGGAGATGCCGTTCCATCGACCCGCGCTGGGCGCGATCGGACCTCGGCCTGCGTCGTCCGGGTTCGGGCCCGGAGGACGCGGATCGCTGAACGACGGCGCGCCGCTCATCCAGCCGGCGTACATCCCGTTGGCGACGATGGGCGTGCCGAGCACGCGCGGGATCGCGTTGTTCTTGTTGAACGGCTTGTCGTACGACACCTGCGCCATCGTGGTGAGCGACATGAACTCGCCGCGCCACGCGACCGAGAGCCGGAGCAGATCGGTGTCGAAGCAGGCGTAGCTGTCGTTGCCGAGCATGAGCACGACGCAGCGCACGGCGAGGTTCCGCTGCGGGAACGCCGCGCCGAGCTTCCCCGCGTCGAGCGTGGTGACGACGAACGGAAAGCCCGGCTCGACGAAGCTCCCGACCTTGTCGTCCTGGGCCGTCGCTTCGCCGGTCCGCCAGAGTGCCGCCACCGCCCCTACGGCCAGAGCGGCGCCACAAAGGGCGCCGCTCACGGTACGTCGAATGCTCCCCATCACTCGCTCGTCACCCGCCCATCACCGGAACGATCTCCGACGCGCTCCATGGCTGCCAACCCTGACGGTACTCGCGCGAGAGCCAGCGATTCGCCTCGGGCACGTTGGTAACCTGCATCTTCGCGCCGTCGTAGAGGATCTTCTTCGACTGGCCGGCGCGCAGCGCGACGATGCCGAGGAGCATCGTCTCGGTGAGCTTCGCCGAGTAGTCGAGGGCCGAGCTGGCCTTTCCTTCGCCCTTGCACGCGTTGGCCCAATTGGCCTCGTGCGACGTCGTCACGCGCTCGAAGGTCTTCGGCACCTTCTCCGCCTCGGCGGCGAGCGACTCGGGGTAGATCTTCGGGTTGTTGCCGTACGTCTCGTACGTCATGAAGCCCTTGTCGCCGACGAAGACGCCACCGCCGCCTTCACGCGGGAGCGGGATGTCCTGCGACAGGACCGGGAGGAGCCCGCCATCGTACCAGATGAGGCGCACAGGCGGCTGATCACCGCGCGCGGCGAACTCGTAGCCCGTCAGCATCGCGAGCGGATAGGTGCCGGGATCCTTCTCCCCACCGCCCCACGCCGTGCTCGACGAGATGATCGACGTCGGATAGTCGAGCCCGAGCGCCCAGAACGGCTGGTCGACGATGTGCGCGCCCATGTCGCCGATCGCGCTCACGCCGAAGTCGACGAAGCCGCGCCAGCTGAATGGGTGGTACGACGGGTGATAGGCGATCTGCCGCGTGGTGGGACCGAGGAACAGATCCCAGTTCACGCCCTTCGGGATCGTCTGCGGATCGGCCTCCATCGCGCGCAGCACGGCGTTGTCGACCGTGCGCATGCTCCACCGTGGCGGCACGCTCGGATCGGGAGGCGTGGTCGGAGTCGGTATCGCGGTGCCCGGGCGCGGGATGCCCTGTGCCCAGAAGCGCGCGGGCCGGTCGGTCCACATGTGGACCTCGCGGATCGGGCCGAGCACTCCGGCGGCGATCAGCTCGTTGATGCGCCGCGTGCCTTCCATGGAGTGGCCCTGGTTGCCCATCTGGGTCACGACCTTGGTGTCCTTCGCCGTGCGCGCGAGCAGCCGCGCTTCCTGCACGGTGTAGGTCAGCGGCTTCTGCACGTAGACGTGCTTGCCGGCCTTCATCGCGATGTAGGCGGCGCTGGCGTGCAGATGGTCGGGCGTGGCGATGACGACGGCGTCGATGTCCTTCTGCTTGTCGAACATCGTGCGGAAATCTTCGTACTTCTTGGCCTTCGTGTACGCCTCCTGAACCTTCACGCCTTCCGGCGGCGCACCGGTCTGACCCTGGCGGGGCCGGAGCCGGCCGGCGATCGAGCGCTCGACGTAGCCGTAGTCGATGTCGCACACGGCGACGATGTTCTCGCCGGCCTGCAGGAGCGCGTTCATGTTCGACAGGCCCATTCCGCCGAATCCGACCATCGCGACGTTGAGCGTCCGGCTCGGCGCGCGGTAGCCGACACCGCCGAGCACGTGACGCGGGACGATCATCGGGGCCATGGCGAAGGCGGCGGCGGCGGTGGCGCCGTCGCGCACGAAGGTGCGGCGGGAGATCGGTTTGGCTTCGTCAGTCATCTCTCGGGATCCTGTGGGCGCGGGAAACCGAAATTGGACGCTGGTGCGCGCCAGCCGCAATGGCGCGCGCGATGGTGCTCCGGATGGGTCGGGCAGGAATGATGGAGTGGCGCTACCGCTCCTCCCCCCACGCGCCCACCGCGCACGCCACCAGCCGACTCCGGAACCCGTCCACCGCCGGCAGGGGCGCGATCGGCTCCGGTCCCGCCACGTTGCACCGCGACAGGCAGCAGGCGGTCAGCATCCGCACCTCGTCGAGCCGCACGCGCCCGAAATCGTCGGCCGGGAACCGCCGGTTGAAGTGCTCCACCAGCATCGCCGCTTCGTTCCCGACGCCGCGCAGCACCGCGTTCAGTCCCGCCACCACGCTCTCGATCAGCGCGCCGGACGGCTGCCGGAAGCCGCATCCGATGCCGGCATAGCGCACCGCCGTGGACGCGATGTCGGACGCACCGTATGCGTTGCACGCGTCGATCACGCTGCGCAGCCGCTGCGCGTGTGCCAGCCAGCGCTTGCCCCCGCGCAGGTACTGCTGGTGCGGCACGCACACCACCACCACTTCCGCCGTCGCGAGCGCGTCGGCCAGATCGCGATGGAACGATCCCGCGAGGCCCGAACGCAGCAGGTTCGGATCGGCGGCGCTCACGTGCGGATCGTGCAGGCTCACGTTCGCGCCGCGCGCGATCAACTGCCGCGCGAGGGCGAGCGTCGGCGAGTGGCGCGCGTCGTTTGAGTCGGCGCGATAGGCGACGCCGAGCAGCGCGACCGAGCGTCTGGCCACGGAGCCGGAGAAGCGCTCCACGAGCGCGAGCACCTGGGCCGGCGACTCGTCGTTGATCCGGCGCGCCTCGAGGGTGAGACTGTGGGCGGGCACCACACCGCTCTCGAGCGCCCGCCACCACAGGAAGACGCCGTCCTTCGGGAGGCTGTGTCCGCCGACGCCGACCGTCGGCACCAGCAGACCGCCGCATGGCGGGGTGCTCGTTCCGCTCTCGGCGGCCAGGCGCGCATTCACCCGCTGGCGGATCGCGAAGTAGTCGACGTCCTGCGCATCGCAGTAGCGCGCCACCTCCGCGGCGTACGCGATGCGCACGTCGCGCGACGCGTTCTCCAGCGTCTTCACCACTTCGGCGGTCGTGGCGCTCGTGCAGTGGAGCGTGGCGCGGGTGACGATCCGCGAGTAGATCGCCGCCAGCCGAGGCGCCGTCTCGGGCGAGAGCGCGCCGATCACCTTGTCGGTCGCGGCGATGCGCTCGACGATCCCGCCGCGAGACAGCCGGCTCGGGCTGTGCGCGAGGAGCACGTCGCGTCCCTCCTCGAGCCCGTGCTGGGCGAACAGTGGCCGCACCACCGTCCGCATCGTCGTCGGGGCGAGCGTGGACTCGATGACGACGAGCGGCACCGACCCGACCGACCGCTCCGCGAGCGCGGTGGCCACACCGTGCAGTGCCTCGAGCAGGTGTGTGTAGTCCGGGCTCATCCCCTTCCGCTCCGTCTGCACGCAGACGAGCACCACGTCGGCGTCCCGGATGTCGGCGTACCGCGTCGTGGCGCGCAGGCGTCCGCTGCCCGCCCCCTGCGCGACCAGCTCGTCGATCGCCGGCTCGAGCCCGCCGATCGGCGAGCGGCCCGCGTTGATCGCGCCGACCTTCCACCCCGAGCTCGGTGAAGCGCGCTGCACGATCGTCACCCGCGTCGGGGTGCCGTCCGGCGACCAGAGCTCCGCCGATGCGAGGAGCGCGGCCATCGGCAGGCCGATCGTGCCCGGACCGACCACACCGATCTCGCGCACGAAGACGGGCGTCGGGCCACTCAGGTGAGTGACCGCGGGGTGCTGCGTGGTGCTCGATCGCGCCTGCATCATGGAACGTCCGGAGTGTGCGTCGACGGGGTGAGTCATGGTGCGGCGCGGTCGAGCGACGGCGCGCCGGAGACGAGCGGAGAGATCGATGAGAGGGCACGGCGGCGTCGAACGCGCAGCCAGGCGAGCTCGGCCAGCAGCCCGAGATGGTCCGCGATGCCGCGCACGACGGCGAGGCGAGAGCGGCCGAACATGCGCGGATCGAGCGTCACGGGATGCTCGACGATCGTGCCGCCGGCGAGATCGACCCGCGCGAGCATCTCGGTGACGCCGATGAAGCCGCCGCGGCGCACCTGAAGCTCGAGCAGGCGGCTGCGCCGGTACACGCGGAACGAGCTCGTGTAACAGTACAGCGGTTGGCGTAGCACGGCGCGGTACAGACGCGCCAGGGACTTCGCGAGCACCCGGCGCCAGAGCGACACGTTGCGCGCCACGCCGCCCGGGTGGTACGGCGACGCGACGACGAGATCGATCCCGCTCCGCAGGCGCGGGATCATGCGCGCCAGCTCGTGCGGATCGTAGGTGCAGTCGCAATCCATCGAGCAGACGATCTCCGTGGTCGACGAGAGCACCCCTGTCTGGATCGCCGCCGTCATCCCGCGATTGGCGCCGTGGCGGAGCAGGCGCACGTTCGCCCACTCGCCGAACAGGGTGCGCATCACCGCGGCCGTGTCGTCCGTGCTCCCATCGTCGACGAGGAGGAAGCGCAGGTCGTACGCGCCGCCGAGCGCGTCCTCCAGGCGGCGCAGAGTGTTAGCGAGGTACGGAAGCGCGCGCTCCTCGTTGTAGCAGGGGATCACGACGCTGACCGGGACGCGCGGCAGACTGCGCGACATCGGCACGAGTGCGGGTCCCGTCGCCGGAGCGGCGATCCGCGTCTCCGCGGGCTCCCGCTCGACCGAAGCCGCTTCGGCCGAGAGCCCGATCCAATCTCGTACGCTGGTGAACGATCGCGCCGCGAGGTGGGCGCGCAGCAGCGCGGGCATCCGGTCGAGATGGCGGTAGTGCCGCAGGCGCGCCACCGGCGAGGCGGCATCGATGCGGGGCTGCCCGGGATCGAGCTCCCACGACTGGAAGTAAAAGACGAGCGGTGCGGCCGACGCGCGGTCGCCGAGCGCGAGGGCCGCGCGTACGAGCGACGGCGGGAGCTGGCGCACCCAGTTGCCGCCGGCGATCGGGAAGTCGAGGCCGAACAGCGACACACCGGATGGGGGAAGCTCCCAGATCACGAGCCCCGCGTTGGTGCGGTGCTGGTGCGCCCGCCGGGTTGCCGGAGCGCCGGCGTGGGATCGCAGGAACGGCCGCATGCTCGAGTCGTACCGGTAGCCCTGCTCGGCCATCACGTCGAGGGCCCAGCTGTCGCGCGGCGTGAGCCACCCGGAAACCCGGCACCCCAGCACCCGTTCCCCGGTCGCGCGCTCGATCGCTGCCCGCGCCCGCGCGAGATCGTCAGCCAGCGCCGCCGCGGAGAGCTCGCGGATCGGGCGGTGATGGTAGCCCTTGCTCGCCACCTCGTG
>DATFOL010000630.1:0-5984 GCA_035265545.1 Gemmatimonadaceae bacterium
GCGCTGTAGGAGAGGCTGAAGTACGACTCCTCGCGATAGCCGGCCCGCTCGAGCGGGAGTTGCTGCGCCGGCACCCAGTTCGGCACACCGGTGGACATCACCGCGTGGATCATCGGTCCGATCGCGTCCCACGACTCCGCCTGGGTCACCTTGATCGAGCGGCCGAGCGCGCCCGGATGCTTGTCGCCGATGAGACCGATGTACGCGTCGTTGTAGATCTGGATCAGCTCCGGACCCCAGAGCAGGATCATCGGATAGCGCGACGCGAGCAGCGTCTTGATCGTGCCGCGCAGGCTCTGCGGCCACGACTCGATCGGTCCCACCGGCGTCGACGCCCAGTCCAGCGCACGTACGCGCGCGCCCATCTCGCCGCCGGCGGGGAAGGCGTCGGCGCGCGGTGGGGGGGCGTCGGGCTGGGAGGGTGAGCTCACGGATGCGGCGGCGGGTGCGCGCCATCACGCGACGACGCGTGCCCCAATGATGGCGCGCAGCGAGTCGGCGGGAAAGTAGCGCGCCGACGAATCACGCACGGCTGGCGCATCAGCGCGCTACCATGGTGCGTCCCGCCGAGTCGGGCTCGAGTCGGTACACCGCGATCCGCATCCCTTGCTGCCCGCCGAGCACGGCGACGACGCCCGAGCTGGTCACGGTGAGCTCGTTGACGAAGTCGTAGTCGCCCCTCGGCAGCGACGTGCGCACGCCGCGCCGCCGCGCGACGTCGACGATCGCGACGGCGCGACCACTGTTCGACGACGCGACGACGTGTCCACCGGGGCTCGCGCTCGCTCGCACGTAGTTGGCAGACAGGATGCCGAGATCGACGGGATCGCCGCTGCGCGCGATGCTCCACAGGCGGGTCTTGCGGAGTCTTCGCTCCACGCAGACCGCCGCATCGCCGTCCGCCGTGCCGGCGCACATGGGATAGCCGCCCATGCTTCCCACCCTGCGGCTGCCGTCGCGCTGATAGCGGAAGATCGTCCACTGGGGGCCATTGCCCCACATCGCCGAGAGATAGGTGCGCAGCACGGAGCGTCGTGTCCCGGCGTAGGGCGGGACCGGCGCCACCGCGGCCGCGAGCGTCGTGCCGTCGCCGAACGAGTACAGGGTCTGCGCGTACAGCGAGTCGCCCGGCACTTCGGCGACCTGCATGGCGCTGCCGTCGGCGGCGCCGGCGATCGTCACGAATGGTCCGAGTCGCCGCCGGTCGAACCGTCGTCCGCTCACGATCCAGCGTGCGCCGTGCGCGCGGAGCTCGAGATGCGGCTGCATCAACGACGGCAGCGTGCGACGCCAGACGACACGCGACGCACTGTCCGCGTCGTGGCGCTCGAGTCGGAGCTCGAGGCTGTCGTCGGCGTTGCGGTCCAGCACGAGCAGTTCCGCCTCGTTCGGCAGCGCGGCGTCGATCGCCTTCACCGTGCGCGTCGGGCCGAGCAGCGGGATGCTGCCCGTGACGAGCTGCATCGATTCGTCGCCGTCGTTGTCCTCCTCGCCTTCGTCATAGCGCCGTGTGAGGAAGCGCGTTCCGGCGGGCGAGAGCTCGACGTCGTGCGCGACGCGTCCCATCGGCACCGTCGCCACGAGCGACAGCCGCGCGGTCGTCCATGCGATCGCGGACGAGGAAGAGTCGAATCGCTCCCCGACGATTCCGGCGGCGAAGCTCACCAACCCGGCGAGGGCGATTCCCGCTCCCAGTCTCCGTTGCGCCCGCCCACGCAGCGCGAGCAGCGCCGCACCCAGTCCCAGCAGAGCGACGGCGACAGGTGCCGTGCCGGGGTTCCCGACCAGCTCCGAGGGCGAGGATACGCCGCCGGCGACGAGGCGAAGGCCCGACGTGATGACCGCGACGGCGAGCACCGCGAACACCGTGCGCGACCACTTCGTCGCGTTCGGCGACATCCCGCTCGGCGGCGTGCGTATCCAGCGCCAGGCGATCCATGCGGACCAGATTGCGAGCAGCGCCGCTGCGCCGAGCGCGAGTGCGGCGTACGGCGCGCCGGCATCGCCCGCGATGAGGTCGATAGCCGCGGACGCGCCATCGGGCTCCGCGACGAGCACGAGCGCCACCTGACCGATCGTCATCACCGCCATCGCCGCCATCGACGCCGTCGTCGGCGCGAACGCGTTGACGGCCGTGACGAGCATCGGCAAACCCCACAGGCCGGCGAGCATCGTCGCGACCAGGAGCGCCGACGCGAGGGTGCGCGCCGCGTGATCGCTCGAGCCGGCGGGCTGCGGCGGCGCCGTGCCGAAGCGCGTGTCCACCGCGTCGAGCGCGGTCTGCACGAGCGACACGTCGTCGTCGCGAATGCCGACGCTCCAGCTGCGGCCGCCGATGTCGGTCGCGCGCAGCATCCGCGGCTTCGTCGTCTCCAACCGCAGCTCGGCGAGCTCGCCATAGGCCAGTGCGCGATAGGTCGTCGCCCGCTCGCGCAGCGCCGCGACGTCGAGGGGCATGTCGGCCGGCACGCCCAAGAACCAGTGGCTGCGCGCGTCGTCGAACGCGACGTACGCGCCCGGTGTGGTCGTCGCGACGATCGTCGGTGTGGCCAGCGGTGCGGCGTCGACCGTGGCATGCGCCCGGATCGCCTGGATCCGACGCGCGAGGCTCGGATGCGTGGCGGCGCGCTCGTACTCCTGCGAGAACCGGCGCGGCATCCGCGCCAGCGCGTGAATCTTCGTCAGGGCGCGGATCACCGCGTCCGGGTCGCCCGTGAGGTCCACGGCGCGCAGGTCACACGCCGTCTCGTGCTCGCGATGGCCACGCTGGCCACGCGCGAACAGGACGAGGATGGCGACGAGGAAGATCAGGTCGATCGCCAGGCTGTACTGCCCACCGCTCATCAGCTGAAGCGCGGGGATGACGACCATCAGGATCGCGAGCCCGTACGACCAGCGGCGGCGCTTGCGCAGCAGCGCGGTGTCGTAGTGCTCGTGATGCGCAATCTCATGGGCGAAGATCGCCGCGGCCTCGGGCTCGTCGAGGCGCACGAGCAGCGCGTCGCTCATCGCGACCGCTCGTGCAGGCAGCGAGCACAGTGCAGCCGCATTCACGACCTGCCCGCCCACGGCGCCGTAGCGGTGGATCGTCGGTCGACCGTCCAGGCGCGACCCGGCGCGATCGAGCACCGCGGCGAAGCGCGCGAGCAGCGAGCCGTTCGCGTTCGCGTCGAGCGGAGTCGCCTGGTGCAGCGCGAGCCAGACTGGAACGAAGTGGCGGTGCCAGATCAGATAGACCACCGCGGCGACGATTCCGAGGGCGAGTCCGAGCCCGGTCTGCTGCGTCGACGGCTCCGGGATCCACGCGCGCGTGATCTTCACCACGATCACGGACGCGATCAGCGGAAAGAGCCACAGCCCGGCGAAGGCGATCGCGCTGAAGGTCGTGAAGCGTAGGTACTGCCACAGCGACCACGTGTCGCCGTACACCGTCCGGCGGACCGGGTAGTGCGCCACGAGCACGCCGAGCACCACGGCCACGCTGAACCCCGCCGGCGCCGACTGCATCACTAACGCGATGATCACGACCAGGGCGACCTGCGCCACTCGTCGCTGCCGCGCGAGCAGCAGATCGGGCAGCGTGGGATCGTCGAGCGATCGGGCGATCGCTCGGCTGCTCCACCACGCGTACGCGACCGGCGCGGCGGCGAGCAGCGCCTGCATCCAGAGGATGATCAGCATACGGGTGAGACGAACGCGCTCCGGCCCGCGCCACGCAAGGAGCCGACGAGCCGGTCGCCGCATACGCGCTGGGCACCTAGCGTAGGTTGCTATCCATGAACTCGACGAACAGGTCGATCTTCTCGCGCCCGCAGTGCCAGCAGTCCTGCGGCGACGTCGGCTGTTGCGCGGACCGTCCGACCGGAGTCGTTGCGAGATGACCTCGATCCGCCAACGCGCCGAACCCGACCTCGCCGACCGCCGTCGGCTCGTCGCACGGGCACTCCGTCCGTTCGTCGAGGGCACCGCTCCCGGGATGTCGTCTTGGCTGCTGACCGAGGCCCGGGTGGCCGCCACCGCCCGCGATGCCGCCGAGGCGGTCCTTCCCCTGCTCGGCGTTCCCGCGCGCTCGCCGCACCGCGTTCGCGGGCTGATCGTGCCGGCGATCGTCTGTGGCTGGGCCGAGCTGGACGAAGTGTTCGAGCAGGTGCTCGACAAGCTGCTCGCCCTGCCTCCGGCGCTCCCCGACGTGGCCGAGCCGTCGTGGGACGATCAGCTTCCCGAGCCGAGGGCTACCCGCTCCGAGCCGGCGTCCGATGTACCGGCTTGGACTCCCGATTCGCGCGACGGTGACATCGTGGTCGGCCCCGCGGGCACGACGGGAACGCTGGTGCGCGTCGACCGCCGGCATGCGCTGATCGTGGAGGACGGCCGGCCCGTGCGCTCCCACTCACGCTGCGACTGCGACCCGGCGCGCCGTCGGGGGCGCGCCGAGGTGGCGTACGAGCGGATCACCTTCGGCCGTGGACGGCGGATCCTCGATGTGCGCGCGGGGCACGCGTGCCCGCTGTGCCGCGCGCCGGTGGGGGAGTAGACGGAGCGGGCCGGATTCGGGTCCATCGATTTGTTGCGCCCCGCCACTCGAGGCTACTGTCGCGTTGCTCACGCGCGCGCCGGAGCCCGCCCGCGCTCCCCTCCGCTCCTTCGTCGCCGCCAACCTGAAGCTGCTGCGGGAGAACGGTGTCACGCTCGTCGTGGGAAGCGACAACCCGATGGACACGTCCGTGCTGGAGTTCGAACAGCTTGCCACGCTGGGGGTCTGGGACAACCTCGGGCTGCTCAGGATGTGGAGCGAGGCCACTCCGCGCGCGATCTTCCCCGACCGGAAGATCGGCTCGCTCGCCGATGGGTACGAGGCGAGCTTCCTCGCCCTGGGAGGCAACCCGCTCTCCGACCTGAAAAGCGTTCGACAGATCCGCGTTCGCTTCAAGCAGGGCGTGCTGCTCGAACGGTAGCGCGTGCGGCGCACTCGCTCACACGCGGGCCGTCTCTGCTACGGACCCGGCCGCGCCCCCTCTCCCCCCATCGTCCGCCCCACTTCCGCCCCGATCCGGCTCCCCCACTCCTGCCCCATCGCGATCCCCTCGCGCATGAGCACGGGCTGCACCTCGAGGAAGCGCCTGCCGATCGGCGTGTCGTAGAAGGCGAGCAGCTGGCGGATCTCCTCCGTGCTGAAGTGCCGGTCGTACAGCGTCGCGTAACCCTCCTCGAGCTCCCCACGACGGGCGCGCGCCTGCTCCAGGAATCGGTCCCAGAACTCCGCCGGCACTCGCGGGTTGGCCAGGCGCTGCGCGGGGATCTGCTGCTCCATCGCCTGCAGCGCCTGATCGGTGATGTGCACCTTGGTGAGCAGCTGCCGGATGAGCTGGAGCTTCGCGGGGTTGGCGGGCGCCGCTGTCGCCTGGCTCCTCGCCGCTGAGGGCACGACGACGCAGAGCACGGAGGCGACCGAGAGTGCGGCGCGAACGATTTGCTTCATGAGAGACCTCCTGTACGGTGCACCGCGCTTGGGCGGGCGCTGATTCTACATTCGGGCCCATCGTGCGAGACAGGCCGACCACCTGTCGACCATTGACGCGTCGCCCCGTCACGTGCAGCCTCCCGCGCATGTACCTCGGCTACGACGTCGTCTGCCCGACCCTGGTGGGTCGCGATCTGGAGGTCGGCGCCGTGGGCGCGCTGCTCGAGCGCGTGCGGAGTGGCACCGGGCAGGTGGCGCTCATCGTCGGCGAGGCGGGCGTGGGCAAGTCGCGCCTCCTGCGCGCCACCATGGACGAGGCACGCGCCCAGGGATTCCTGCTCATGCGCGGCCAGAGCTTCGAATCCGACGCGTCGATCCCGTACGCACCGCTGCTCGACCTCGTGCGACTGTTCGCCGAGTCCGCGTCACCCGCCCTCGTCGCACACATCCTCGCGCCGGCCGCCGCCGAGCTGGTCGGGGTGTTCCCCGAGTTGCGGCCGCTGCTCCCCGAGGTGGTGCCCAG
>DATFOL010000631.1:0-9850 GCA_035265545.1 Gemmatimonadaceae bacterium
GGAACTCCTGCCCGATCGTCGCGGCGACGAATCCGGCGAGCGTGTAGGCGATGAGCGCATACGCGTCGCGCATGCCGAGCACGAGCAGAACTGTACCGAGTGTCAGCCCGGTAGCACATGGGAATGCGAACTGCCGCCGCAGATTCGACGTCGACGCCTTGCGCCAGGCGATGAGCGGGCCGACGCCGGTGAGCGCCAGCAGGAGCAGGCCGAGCGGGACGTTCACCGTGTTGAAGAACGGCGGACCCACGGTGATCTTCGAGCCGCGCACCCACTCGCTCAGGATCGGGAACAGCGTTCCCCAGAGCACCGAGAAGGCGATCCCGACGAGCACGAGGTTGTTGTAGAGGAAGGCAGCCTCGCGGCTCACCATGCTCTCCAGGCCCGCCTTCGCCTCGAGGTCACGCAGACGCGTGGAGACGAAGTAGATCGTCGTCCCCGTCGCTAGCAGGAAGAAGGTGGCGAACCAGGTACCGACGGGCGACTGTGCGAATGAGTGGACGCTCTCGATGATGCCGCTGCGCGTGATGAACGTGCCGAAGATCGCCAGCAGGAACGTCGTGACGACGAGCACGACGTTCCACTTCCGCAGCATGCCGCGCTTCTCCTGGATCATGATCGAGTGCAGGAACGCGGTGCCGGTGAGCCAGGGGAGCAGCGACGCGTTCTCCACCGGATCCCACGCCCAGTAGCCGCTCCATCCGAGCTCGACGTACGCCCACCACATGCCGAGCGTGATGCCGATGGTGAGGAAGAACCACGAGAGCAGCGACCAGCGGCGCACGATACCGAGCCACTCGGCGTCGAGCCGGCGCGAGATGAGCGCGGCGATGGCGAACGCGAAGGGGATGGTCGTGGCGACGTAGCCCAGGTAGAGATTGGGCGGATGGATCGCCATCCCGGGATTCTGGAGCTGCGGGTTCATCCCGCGCCCGTCCGCGGGGACGAAGCTGAGCCGGTCGTACGGGTTGGCCTTGAAGCAGACCACGGCGATGAAGAAGAGCAGCACCATCGCGAGCGTACCCGTCGCCCACGGGGCGAGGTCGCGCGACTTACCGCGCAGCGACCAGATGGCGACGGTCGAGAAGCCCGCGAGGATCAGCGTCCAGAAGAGCAGAGATCCCGCCTGGCCGCCCCAGAACGCGGCGAACACGTACACCTTCGGCATGTTCGCGCTCGTGTTCGACGCGACGTACTTGAGCGAGAAGTCGTGGGTCAGCAGCGCCGTCCAGAGACCGAGCGACGCGAGCACGACCATCGCCGTCGTGACGTAGAGGCCACGGCGCCCGCTGGTCACCAGATCGTGCCGGCCCAACGAACCACCAGCAAAGGACGTCACTCCCGACCACGCCGCCATCAGCAGCGCGACCCACAGCGACAGCTCACCGACGAGGATCACGCTCGCACTCCCGCCTTGTAGCCTGGGGTCTGCTTGTACTTCTCGGTCTCGCCCGGCGCGTTCTCGTAGCGCGACGCGCACTTGGCGAGCAGCGTCGTCGCGTGGAAGGTGCCGTCGTTCGCCATCCTTCCCTCGACGACGACGTCGACGCCGTCGGTGAAGGTGTCGGGCGCGATGCCGCGATACACCACCGGAACGACCTTCGCGCCGTCGGTAACGCGGAACGCGTATTCCTTACCGCCCGGCGTGCGCTGGATCGAGCCCGGCACCACGCGCGCGCCGATCTTCACGCCAGTGTTCCGGAACGTGGGGTCGGCGTCGAGCTTGGTCGCCAGCTCGGTCGGAGTGAGATAGTAGGTGCCCGTCTCCTGAATGGACGTGGCCATCAGGTAGCCAGCCGTGCCCAGCACGAGGGCACCGCCGATCAGGAACTTGGTTCGAGCCGAAGTCATCTATCGCGCTCGCAGAGGTAGTGGGTAACCTTCAACAATATAGTGGTGGCGATCAGGACGGTCCCATCGGCCTTTCCCTGACCGCGGAGCCTCAGCGAATCGTCCGAACGAGGAGCACCGTCGCCGAGCCCGCCCCGGCGGCGTCCCAGGCGAGATCACGGAGGCTGAACTCGCCCTTCATGCGCCGGTCGCGCAACTCCTTGCCGACGCCGGCCACCGCGGTGAGCGCGGACGCTCCGGCGATCGCCGGCCCGTTCTCCACCCCAGCGCGACGCAGCGCACCATAACCGATGCTCTGCACGAACGCCGAAGTGAAGAAGTGCTGCAACTTGTCCGGGCCGAACCAGGAGTCGCCGCGGTGCTCCGGCCCGCCGCGCCCGAGCGTCCACACGAGCAGCAGTCCCCGCATCAGGCCACGCTCCTCGCGCCAGCGGGCGTAGTGCCGAGCCGGGCGCCGAGCAGGTCGAGAGCCCTCTCGAGCAGCGCGCGATTGCCGGGCTGATGCACCCAGCTGCTGGCGCCGCTCGGGTGCGGCAGCGGGATGGCGACGGAACGTCCCCACGCGCCTTCGATCTCGTGCTCGCGACCGACCACGGCGTCCAACGGCTTCGCGCCGAGGAACCGGTCGATCGCCAGTCGCCCCACGGGCACCACGAGCGCGGGGCGGATGATCCGGAGCTCGTCGTCGAGCCAGTCGGCGCAGCTCGCACGCTCGGCGGGCGACGGCACGCGATCGCCGCGCCCCGAGGGGTGCGGGCCCGGATAGCAGCGGGTGATGGCCGAGATGTAGAGCAGCTCGCGCGCGGTCGGCTCGTCCAGGCCGGCGCGCTCGAGCCAGCGGAACAGGGTGCGGCCGGCCCGGCCGGCGAACGGTCGGCCGCCAGCGGTCTCCATCTGACCCGGTGCCTGGCCGACGAGCATCGCGCGCGGCGCGCGGGCGCGCGACACGATCGGCAGGATCATCGACGCGTGACCACACCGGCGGCACGCGGCGAGCCGCGCGCAGTGCGCATCGAGCGCGTCGGCGAGCGACGGCAGGGGCAAGGAGCGAGCGCGGGACATCCCCTGCTCTACACCGGCGCGCGGTCCGCGTGCCCCGCCTCGTCGAATCGATATGGCGGGCGCAGCACGCCGCGATCGGTGACGAACGCCGACACCAGCTCGGCGGGAGTGACGTCGAACGCGGGGTTGTAGACCGCGACATCGCGCGGCGACACCGGCGCCGCAAAACCACGTCCGAGCTCGTCGGCCGCGCGGTGCTCGATCACGATCGCGTCGCCCGTCGGCGTCGCCGGGTCCACGGTGCTCCACGGCGCCGCGACGTAGAACGGCACGCCGTGGTGCCGCGCGGCGAGCGCGAGCGGATAGGTCCCGATCTTGTTGGCGACGTCGCCGTTCGCCGCGATGCGATCGGCGCCGACGATCACGACGTCGACCTTTCCCTCCCGCATCAGCGACGCAGCCATGTTGTCGGCGAGCACGGTGACGTCGATTCCCGCCTGCGACAGCTCCCAGGCGGTGAGCCGGCTCCCTTGCATCAAGGGCCGCGTCTCGTCGGCGAACACGGCGACCCGCCGGCCGCGCTCCACCGCGAGGTAGACGGGCGCGAGCGCGGTGCCGATCCCCGCGGTTGCGAGCGCACCGGCGTTGCAGTGCGTGAGCACGCGCGCGCCGTCGCCGAGCAGCGCGAGCCCGTGCTCGCCGATGCGCCGGCACATCTCACGATCCTCGTCGAGGACGAGCATCGCCTCGCGACGCATCGCGCCGAGCACGGGCTCGCCGTCGCCGGCTGTTGCACGCGCGACGCGCAGCAACCGCCCGATCGCCCACGAGAGATTCACCGCCGTGGGCCGCACGCACGCGATGCGCTCGCCGAGCGTCTCGGCGCGCGCGACGAACTGGTCGCGCGCATCCGCGACGTACGGGGCGAGCGAGACGACGAGCCCCATCGCACCGGCGACACCAATCGCGGGTGCACCGCGCACCGCCAGCGTGGCGATCGCGTCGCAGACCTCCTCCACCGTGCGGAGCTCGCGCCGCACCAGCGTGCCCGGAAGCAGCCGCTGGTCGATGATGTCCACCGCGCCTCCATCCGCAGACCAGCGGACCGATTCCACCGCGCTCATCCGGGCAACCTAGCGCGGTGCCATCCGGCGCTCCACCGACGCGCGACGTGCGCGCAGCACGGTGTCGTGCGGCGCGACGCGCAGACCGATCGCGTAGACGGAATCCGCGGCGGCGAGCCGGCCGAGCCGTTCGTGCGCCGCGCCGACGTAGGTGGCCGCGATCGCGGCCGACTCCGACCGCAGCAGCGGCGTGCCCTCGCTCACCACCCCTTCGGCGCCACGCGAGCGCCCGACGGCGTCGAGATACATCGCGACGAACTGCGGCTCGGTGCGCACGTCCCCGGAGGCGAGCAGGGGCGCGAGCACCTGCGCGGCGTGCGCGAATCGTCGGGTCATGTAGAGCACCTGCCCGTACTCGAACCGACTGCGCCGGTCGCGCGGCTCCATGGCGAACGCGCGCGCCAGAAGGGGCAGCGCGCGCGTCGTGTCGCCCCGATCGCGCGCGTCGATGCCGAGCAGCTGGTAGCCCCGATACTCCGCCGGGGATGCCTGCACGAGCCGCTCCCACAGGGTGCGGTGACTCGACCACGCCGCGGCATATCGCGCGCTCGCGAGCGCATCGCGCGCGATCGCCAGTGCGCACACGAGCACGAGCGCGAACCGCGCACGTCGCGGTACGCACTCGAGCGCCCAGGCCAGACCGAGCGCCACACCGACCGTCGCGCCGAACAGCGTACGGTCTGCGAGCAGCTGGCCCGTCGCCGTCAGCAGGTTTGACGCGGGGAGATAGGTCAGCACGATCCAGGCGAGCGCGACGACGGGTCGCCGCTCACCGCGCCGTGCGAGGACGAGCACGACACAGACGAGAGCGATCGCCGACAACACGGCCACCGCGGCGAGCGCGCTTCGCTGCGCGGGCAGGATCGTCGGGCCGTAGTACGGCGCGAGGAGACCCGGCCAGGCGAGCATCTTCGCGATGCGCGGCCAGAGCGACAGCATCGCTGCGATTCGCTCCGTCGGCGTGAGCACGTCCAGGCCCGGCGCGGCGATCGATACCCGCGCCACCGGTGCCCCCAGCACCGCGGTCCGCGCGAGGAGCGCGATCACGAGCGCGCCCCCGCACGCGAGCCACACGCGACCGAGCCGGCGCGTCAGGTCGAGTGCGCGCGGTCCGCCGCGGATTGCGCGCCAGCCCCACACCGTGATCGCGGCCACCGGGAGCGCGAACAGCCCCGACTCCTTCGACAGCACGGCGCCCGCCGTGAGCCCGCCCGCCGCGAGCGCGACGCTCCACTCGTGCAGCGCCCTGCGCGCCACGACGGTAGCACTGCTCACTCGCGAGAGAAGCCACGCCAGCGCGATGGTGAGCCCGACGACGAGCAGCTCGGCGCTATTGGCCACGCTCGCCACCGCCTCGACGTGCAGCGGGTGCGTCGCGAACCAGAGTGCGCCCAGCGTCGCCGACAGGACACCCACTCCGGCGCGGAGCAGCCGCCAGACGGCCAGCACGACGAGCACGTACAGCGCGAGCGAGTAGACGTGGAACGGGCGAGGCGACCCACCTCCGGCGTTCCACACCACGGCGAGCAACGCGACATGCAGCGGCCGATACAGACCGGACACGTCGACCCCGGTGGTGGGCCAGTAGGGTGCGCTCCACACGCGACCCAGTGCCGACCAGCCGCGAAGCAGCACGTTGTCGCGGATGATCGTCGTGTCGTCGTAGACGAACCCCGCCCGTAACGTCGGGAGCAGGGGGAGCGTCGCGACGAGCGCCACCAGCCATGCGACAAGCGCCGATGGAATACTCTTCAGACGGTCGGTCGCAACGGCGGACCGCGCCTGAACGTGGGGGAAGTCGCTGTGGCCGGACGAGGTGGTCACGTCGACGCGAAGCTAGCCACACCGCCGCGCCTCGGCCACCGCCGGGATCACTCGTCGACGCGAGAGCGCCGCCGGCGCTCGGGAAAATGCTCGTCGAGGAAGCGAATGAGAGCCCGCTCCTCCGGCGAGTGGGCGTAGTCCGCCGCAGTGGAGCGGTAGCGATCCGGTAGCCGGATCGTCTCGCCCTCGTCCAGATATCGCGCGAGGACGATCGGATGCACGTACGACTTCCGGCAGATCGCGGGCGTATTGCCCAGCTCCGCCGCGACGAGCCGCATCGCGGTGGCGACGTTGCGCTTCGCCTCCGTCTCCGTGCGCGCCGGTCCGAGCTCGGCCAGCACCGTCGCGGCGCGTAGTGTGCCCCCCCACGTGCGGAAGTCCTTCGCGCTGAACGGCACGCCGAGCGTGTCGTGGAGGTACGCGTTCACCTCGCGCGCGGTGAGGTTTCGCCACCGTCCGTCCTCCTGGTAGCGAAAGAGTCGCGCACCCGGCGTGCGCAGATGTCGCGCGACGAGCCGCGCCAGTGACTTGTTGGCCACTACCTGGCGCTGGCGGATCGAGCGCTTGCCGACATAGGTGAAGACCGCGTGCCCCTCGACGATGTCCACGTGGCGCTTGAGGAGCGTCGCGATGCCGAACGTGCGATTCTCCTCCGCGTAGCGTTCGCTTCCGATGCGGAAGAAGCTCTCGCTCACGAGCTGCACCACCGCGGCGGCGGCGGCGCGCCGACTGGGGACGCGCTCCGCCGCATGGCGGCGAATTCGGCGGCGCAGCTCGGGCAGGTCCTTCGCCAGCTCGCGCACGCGGTAGTACTTGCGCAGCTGTCCGCGCTCGACGGCTCGTGCGTGATAGCGATACTGCTTTCTCGACTTGGCATCGAGACCCCAGGCCTGCACCGAAGCGCGCGGGCTCACCGCGATGTGGACGTCGGTCCACCCGGGCGGGATCGCGAGCATGCGGATGCGCTCCAGCGTGCGCGCGTCGCGCACGGGGCGTCCGTCGCTGCGCGTGTAGCGGGAGCGCGACTTCGAGCCCTCTCGGAGGATCCAGTCGGCCATGATTGCGCGAAGGGCAAAAGGCGGTCCCGGGATGTATGTTACGCAGAGCGTCGCATCCCGCCGAACGGACAATGGATTACGAGCTTCTCACGTTCCAGGTCGCCGACCGCATCGCCACGATCACCGCGAATCGGCCGGACAAGCTGAATGCACTGAACGACGCCCTGATGCGCGAGCTCGGGCTCGCGATCGAGGAAGCGCGGACAAGGGACGACGTCGGCGCCGTGCTCCTCACCGGAGCGGGTCGCGCGTTCGTCGCCGGCGCCGACATCGCGGAGCTCGCCGACCAGTCGGCCACCGAGGGGAAATTGCGTGCGGAGCGTGGACAGCGCGTCTTCCGCCTGTTCGAGCAGTCGCCCAAGCCGACCCTCGCCGCGGTCAACGGCTTCGCGCTCGGCGGCGGGTGCGAGCTCGCGATGGCGTGTCATCTGCGCCTCGCCTCCGACGCGGCGAAGTTCGGCCAACCCGAGGTGAAGCTCGGCATCGTGCCGGGCTACGGTGCCACCCAGCGACTGCCGCGACTCGTCGGCAAAGGGCGCGCGCTGCAGCTGCTCCTCACCGGCGAGATGATCGATGCAGTGGAGGCATACCGGATCGGTCTCGTGAATCACGTCGTGCCCGCAGCCGAGCTCCTCGACGCGGCGCGCGCGATGCTCGTCACCATCCTCGCGCAGGGGCCGCTCGCGGTCGCGCACTGCATCGAGGCCGTCGACCGTGGATACGACCTGCCGCTCGACGATGCGATCGCGCTCGAGGCGTCGTACTTCGGGCTGCTCTCCGCATCCGCCGACAAGCACGAAGGGATGCGCGCCTTCCTCGAGAAGCGCCCGCCGCAGTTCAGCGGTCGGTGAGCCTCGGAAGCTCGATCCCGACCGGACGATGACACACGAGTCGGCAAGCGTGGTTCTGAACACGCTCTCGCTGCGCGACTTCCGGAATCTCGGACGTCTCGATCTCGGCTTTCCCGGCGCGGGTGCCGTCGTGATCGGCGAGAACGGACAGGGCAAGACCAATCTGCTCGAGGCGATCTATTACCTCCATCTGCTGCGGTCGGTGCGCGGCGCGCGCGACGTCGACATCGTGCGGTTCGGCGCGCCGGGCTTTCACATCTCGGCGCGCACGGCCGGCGGCACGTACCACGAGCTGTCGGCGGGCTTCGAGCGGCAGGGACGGCGCAAGCGGGTGAAGCTCGACGGCGCCGAGCCTCCACGTCTGAGCGACGCCCTCGGCGCGCTTCCGTGCGTGCTGTTCTCGCCCGCGGACGTCGATCTCGTCGCGGGCGCACCAAGCGCGCGACGGCGCTATCTGGACATCCTCCTCGCGCTGTCCTCCCGACCCTATCTCGCCGCGCTGCAGCGCTACCGCGCGGCTCTCGCCCAGCGGAACGCCGCTCTTCGCGAGTCGTTGCGCGGCTCGGGTGCACGCGCCGAGCAGCGCGTCGCGGTGTGGGAGGCTCCGCTCGCCGAGCACGGCGCCGTGCTCTGGCGAGAGCGCGTGCTCTGGTCCGGCCAGGCGGCGGCGCGCTTCGCCGAGCTGTGCGCCGCGATCGGCGAGCAGGCGGCTGTCGAGATGCGTTACGCCACGTCGCTCGAGCCATCGTCGGAGAGCGTGAGCGACGTCGCGAACACACTCGCACGTGCGCTGGAGCAGAAGCGCGGGTTGGACATGCGGCGCGGGCTCACTCACGCCGGTCCACATCGCGACGATCTCACGCTCACTCTGGACGGTCGCGAGCTGCGTGCCTTCGGCTCGGCCGGTCAGCAGCGCACCGCCGCGATCGCGCTGCGGTTGCTCGAGGCGGAGACGCTGCACGAGCGGCTCGGCGCCGCACCCCTGTTCCTGCTCGACGATCCGTTTGCCGAACTCGACGTGCGCCGCTCGACGCGGATTCTCGAGCTGCTCGCGGCGCAGGGGACGGGCCAGACGCTGCTCACCGTACCGCGCGAGAGCGACATCCCCGCTGCGCTGTCGACGCTGGCGCGGTGGCGCATCGCCGGCGGCGTCGTGACGCTCGACGACGCACACGTGGGCGCAGCATGAGCGAGCGGCGCAAGAAGCCGTCGGCGGTCGGCGACGTGCTGGCCGGCGTGCTTCGCGAGAGCGGGATCGCCGAACGTGTCGAGCAGGCGCGGCTGATCCCGGAATGGCCGACGCTCGTCGGCCCGCAGATCGCGGCGGTGACCGAGCCGACGTCGATCGCCGCGGATGGGACGATGTTCGTGCGGGTGACGACGAACGCGTGGATGAACGAGCTCTCGCTGATGGAGCCGGAGCTGCTGCGCGCGCTGAACACGACGGAAGGGCGCGCGCCGGTGAAGCGGATCCGCTGGCTGCTGAAGCGCGATTAGACCGCGTTCGGGTCGGCCGCGTAGGGCCTGCAGAGGCGGACTCGGCCGCGGCATTTTCGACCCTGGCAGACGATCCTTGAACCCGCCTTGTAACTCGTTATGTGGCTAAGCCTTACGAACGGATCGAACTGTTGCGTGCCAGGGGTCCCGCGATTACATTTCTTGATCTGGACCATCGACGAGTTTCGGTGTGTATTCGGGTAAGATTTCTCGACGACGACAGACGAGTGAGTTCATGACCAAGACGTCCGACAAGCCCACCGCGAAGGAGTACGGCGCAGGGCAGATCACCGTGCTCAAGGGCCTCGAGGCAGTCCGCAAGCGCCCCGGCATGTACATCGGTTCCACCTCGGAGCGCGGGCTGCACCACCTCGTGTACGAGGTCGTGGACAACTCGATCGACGAGGCGCTCGCGGGCTACGCTAACCTCGTCAACGTGATCATCCACGGCGACAACTCGATCACCGTCGAGGACAACGGCCGAGGCATCCCGGTGGACATCCATCCGATTGAGAAGATCCCGGGCGTCGAGCTCGCGATGACGGTGCTGCACGCCGGCGGCAAGTTCGACAAGGACAGCTACAAGGTGTCCGGCGGACTGCACGGCGTGGGCGTGTCGGTCGTCAACGCGCTCTCGGAGCAG
>DATFOL010000632.1:0-4257 GCA_035265545.1 Gemmatimonadaceae bacterium
TCCCCATCCGCTCGCAGCACGATCGACGCTCCGCATTCGGCCGCGAGCATCATCACTCCCATGATGCTCTTGCCGTTCACCTCGGTGCCGTCGCGGGAGATCGTGATCTCGCTCCGGTACTTTGCCGCGAGCTTGACGATCTCCGCCGCGGGGCGGGCGTGCAAGCCGTTCTTGTTGAGAATCTGGACGGTACGTTCGACCATCAGCGGGCCACGGACACGAGGGCGAAGACTGCGATGAGGACCAGTACCAGCTTCCAACCTTCGATGCGACCGTGCACCCGCACGAGCCCGACGGCGATGACGGCACCCGCCACGAGCGCGCCGGCGAGCGTGAACCCGTCCGAGCCCACGACGCGTGAAGCGGCGAGCGGGATCGCGATGCCGGCGACCGTCGCCGCCGCGCGAGCAATGTACGCCGGTCCGTTGCGCAGCACCGGATTCGCCAGGGCGCTGGCGACCGCCAGGCCACGCGTCCAGCCGACGTACAGGCCCCAGATGCGAAGCCCGAAGTGACCCGCGTTGTAAAGCACGAGAAAGGTGAGGACCACCGCGAGCGGACCCGCGCCGAGCCCGAAGGCGATGAGCGCGACGAGCGACGACAGCGGCAGCCATCCCGCCCAGACGAGCCGGTCGCCCACGCTGCCGAGGGGTCCGCAGATCGCCGTGCGGAATCGCTCGATCCGCTCGGGTGGCACGCCGCTGAGCTCCGCGCGGGCGAGGGCGCCCACGGCCACCGCCGCAAGGTACGGATGCGCGTTGAAGTACGCGCTCTCGCGGATCATCGCCGCCTTGAAGGCGTCGGTATGGACTCCTCCGGGCAACCGCCGCAGCACCGGCTCGAGCGAGAACCCGACCCCGTTGCCGAGCAGCGTCTCGTAGTTCCACGCGCCCTGGATCGCGAGCATGCGCACGAATACGCTCACCCAGGTGAGCGCGGAGACGTGCGGAGTCGGGTCGGGCGCAGGATAGCCGCGGGCGGCGGGTGCGGTCATCGGAACGACAGGAGCAGGAGCCCGATCACGAGGCCGCCGGCGAAGTACCAGCGGGCGCCGCGCGCGGAGTGAAAGATCGTCCACGCGGCCGCCGCGGCGACCGCGCTGGCCGCGCCGACGGTCACGGCGCGCGAGAGCACCAGATCGAACGACCAGAGTGCCACGGTCGCGCGCGCGACCGGGAACATGGCGGCGTACGCGATCGCGGTGAGCAGCATCGCACGCGCGAGGTCGGAGGTGAGCCCGACGAGCTGGAGGCCGACGACGGCACCACGCGATCCATGCTCGAGCGCGCCGCGCTGGCGTCCCGCCAGCCACGCGTTCCACTGCCGCAGCTTCACCAGCGTCCATCCGCCGATCCACGCCGTGGTCAACGCGGCGAGCACGCCGAGGGTGATGGTGCCGGCGGGCTCCATGTGCAGCGTCGCGGCGATCGCCCCGCCGACCACGCCGGCCGAGCCCCACTCGGGATAACGAGACGCGCCGAACGGAAGGGTCGCGAGGGCGATCAGCTCGAGCGTTGCGCCGACGAGCATTCCCGTCGCCGCGTCGCCGACGAACGCGCCCGCGAGCGTGGCACCAACGATGGGACGCGAGATCATCATCTGCGGAAAGCAGACGACGTCGAGACCGAGCAGCCCGCCGAGCAACGACAGCGGCAGGAGGGCCGTCACGAGACCTCCGCCTCGGTGAGCATCTCCTCGAGGGGGATGGCTCGCGCGGCAGGCACGTCCTGCGCCGTGACGAGCGCACCGAGCGCCGCCACGTCACGCAATGCGCGCTGCTCCTCGGCGGTGAGAAAGACGTAGCGCAGGTACTGCCGCCGGCCGGCGCGATGATGGATTCCCCCGATGTTCACCTCGCGGACGCCGCCGTGCAGCACGAGCTCGTGCATGGTGGCGATGTCACCCGTGAGGAGGATCCCGGGGTGCTGCTCGGTGCGATAGACGTCGAGCAGCGGCGCCGCTTCGACGACCGAGTGGAATCGCACCTCCATCTCGGGGGGCACGCCCATGCGGTACAGCTCCTTCTCCCAATCGCTCGCGGCCACCGCGTCGTCGACGAGCACGATGAACTTCACGTCGAGCGGCTGCCCCCAACCAACCACGACCTGCCCGTGAATGAGCCGGTCGTCGATGCGGTTGAGCACGAGCGTCACGCCGGCCCTCCGTAGGCGGCGATCGCGTTGCGCGCTCGCTCCACCGCCGTGCGCGCCGCGTCGTGCGTGTTAGTCGCGGACGACATCACGAAGTCGAGCAGCATCGGGAGGTTGGTGCCCGAGACGAGCACCACGTGCGGCTCATCGCGCAGCAGCCGTCGCGCCGCCATCGTGCAGCTGCCGGCCTGCAGGTCCGTGAAGATCACGAGGGCTCCCGTGGCGCGGAGCCGCTCCTTGAGCAGCTGCTGGATGTCCTCGCCGCACAGGCCTTTCACCTGAATCGGGTCTAGCATCTCGCCGCGTCCGGTCACCGCCTCGACGGCCGAGATGAGGCCCGCGGCGAAGTCAGCATGGCCGGCTACCAGCGCGCGCACATCCGACGTCTCACTCATGGTCCTCGCGCAGGTATCGGTTGATCTCGGACTTGTCCCGCATCTGCTTGATCAGCGCCGCGTTGAACCGCTCGGCGGGGTCGATCCCGCTCCACTTGAGCAGGTGATGCATCGCGATCACCTCGGCGATCACCGTGATGTTCTTGCCGGGATTGAGCGGGATGGTGATGCGAGGGATCGGCACGCCGAGGATGTCGGTGGTCTCGCCGTCCAGGCCCGTGCGCTCCACGACGGCGTCGTGGCGCCATTCCTCGAGCTGCACGACGACCTCGATGCGCTTCTGCTGGCGCACGGCACGAATGCCGAAGATCGCCGGGATGTCGACGAGGCCGAGGCCGCGGATCTCCATGTAGTGGCGCTGGAGCTCGTGGCCGCGCCCGATGAGGACGTCGCCGGCGCGGCGGCGCACGATCACCAGGTCGTCCGCCACGATGCGATGCCCACGCTCCACGAGGTCGAGCACGCACTCCGACTTGCCGATGCCGCTCTGACCGATGAACAGGAGTCCGACACCGTAGACGTCGGCCAGCGAGCCGTGGATCGTCGTCTGTGGCGCGAAGGCGTCGTCGAGCCAGGGCTTGATCCGGTTGTAGAATTCGTTGGTCTTGAGCGCCGAACGCAGGATGGCGACGTCGGCCTGCGCCGCTTCCTCCACCACATCGGCGGGGAGATCGAGCCCCTTCGTGACGAACACGCAGGGCACCGGAAAGCTGAAGAACTGCGCGAGATGCGCGCGGCGCGTCGCGGCGTCGAGCGAGCACAGGTAGGTAACCTCGGTCTCGCCGAACACCTGCAACCGCTTCGCGACGAATCGCTTCACGTAGCCCGCGAGAGCCAGGCCAGGGCTCGAGATGTCCGATCCATCGACGACGCGCTCGAGCCCGGCGGTACCGGGCACGCGCTCGAGCTCGAGCAGATCGCGGATCTGCTCGAAGATCTCGCCGACTCTCATCGCTGGCATCTGCGTCCGTTCATTCCTTGGGTCGGCGCGCAGCGAGCACGCGATAGAGGTGCGTCGCGGTCTCTCTCGCGGCGCGCTCCCAGGTGAAGGTCTCGGCGAAGAGCCGGGCCTGAGCGCCGAGCGCGGCGACGAGATTCGCGTCGTCGGCGAGTCGTGCCATCGCGGCGGCCATTGCACCTGCGTCCCCGTGCGGGACCAGGTAGCCCGTCTCTCCGTCGTGCACCGACTCGCGGATGCCTGGAGAGTTCGACGCGACGACCGGCGTGCCACATGCGGCAGCCTCGAGATTGGTGATGCCCCATCCCTCCTTCGGCGATGCGAAGACGAGCGCCCACGCCCGCCGCAGCAGTCGCAGCTTCTCGTCCTCGCTCACGCGCCCAAGAAACCGTACGCGCTCGCCGAGGTCAAGCGAGGCGGCGAGGCGCTCGAGCGCCGGCCGGTAGTCCCCAGCGCCGGCGATCTCGAGCCGCGCATCGCGATCGCCGAGCGCGGCAAACGCCTGGATGACGTGATGCACACCCTTGTAGCGCTTGAGGCGGCCGAGATAGGCGAACACCGGAGTCGCCGCGCGCTCGGAAGCGCACGGCGTGTACGTCATCGTATCGATGCCCGGATAGATGACCTCGACCGCGGTGCTCGGGATGCCACGTTCCGCCAGATCGGCCGCCGTGCTCGAGCTGATCGCCTCGAACGGCACGCCGCGATAGATGCGGCCGAGGGGGCGCTCGGCGAGCCATACGGCCGCCGCGAG
>DATFOL010000633.1:0-13974 GCA_035265545.1 Gemmatimonadaceae bacterium
CCGTGCGACCGTTCGCCGGCTCGCCGGCGGGAAGGCTGAACGAGACGTTGTAGTGCGTGCTGAAGCCGACGAGGCGTACCGTGCGCGAGTGCCGGCGCTCCCACCCATCGAGCTCGTCACGCAGGAAGCCAAGGCTCTCCCATAGGGCGCGCGTCCCGCGTGCGCCGCAGCCGCGATCGATCTCGATCATCGGCGTGGCCAGCTCGATGACTCCCGTGTCGAAGTAGACCGCGCCACCAGTGGGCAGGTGGTAGGAGCGCCCGGTGCGATGGATCAGCGGGCCGCGAACGATGTTGCGCGGTGAACGGAACGCGTCCTCGGGCCGCATCGCCCTGTCGTCGACGATCGTCGCGAACTCCGCTTCGATGCCTATCGCCGGGAGCCCGCGCTCACGAGCGTGCCCCCTTGCACCATGGGTTCGGTCGCTGCGTCTCCGCGGCTTCTGCCGATCGCCGGTCTCGACGCCGATGCCTCGATCGGCCGTCGGAAGACGGCCCGGTCCCTCGTCGCCACGCCGCGTCACAGCGGATCACCGGCGAGCTTGAGGTTGTAGGACTCGCCTGGCGCCTCGCGGGGCACGGAGACCACATAGCCCAGATCGACGTGGAGATGATCGTCCGTGAGCGCGCGCCGGTCGCCGAGTGGTCGTGTCCAGAGGCCCGGGATGACCTCGTGCGCGATGCTCGCGTAGCGGCGGATCGTGTCGGGCGTGTCGAGATAGGTATCTCCGATACGATAGATGTTCGCCGCCGTGCCCCAGCAGTGCGGTGACGCGGCTCCCGTGCCCTTGTGCTTCGGCGAGCAGTATCCACCGTTCGCGCCGATGAACACGTAGGTGCCGACCGCGTCGCGCAACTGCTCGAGCGCGAATGCGAGCAGCAGCGTGGCGCACGGGAGGTAGCGCGGGAACACCCGCAGCGGCGGCGCCTCGCGGACGTCGGTATGGATGAACTCGGACACCGTGAAGTGTCGAGAGAGCTGTGTCTCCCGCGCCTCCGCCCAAGAGGTCACTTCGTAAAAGTAGCGCGGCAGCACGCGTGCACGACCCGCGTGATCTCGCAGCATGCCGCCGGGCATGAGCACGTCGCGATAGCGCCGCTCCAGACCACGCCCGTCGACCAGCCGGAGGGGGAAAGTGGAGGCCGCCGCGTCAGTCGTCATCCTTGCGGTCTCCGATCAGGGCGGCGTATCCGATGTACGATGCGGCGGCGATGGTCGTCGATCGGCCGGTGGCCGACGACTCCCATTCCGTGAGCACCGCGATCGCGTAGGGCTTCCGGTCGGGCAGGTAGACGAGTCCTGCGTCGTGCGCCACGGTGGAGATGTCCCCCGTCTTGTTGGCGACTCGCGCCTCCCGCGGCAGACCGGCCGGGATCCCGCCTCGGAATTGCTGACGGTGCAGGACGTCGAGCATCTGCCGCGACAACTCCGGGCTGAAAGCGAGCTCCTCCCCGATCAGGCGCAGCAGCCCGACGAGCCCGCGCGCGGTCACCCGGTTGTTGATGCCGTGCTCGTAGGCGAGCTCGTCCTCGACACCCCGCCGCAGATCGATCCCTTCGAGGCCGAACTCCTCGAGCGTCCGTTGGAGCGCTTCGAGACCGACGAGATCGAGCAACAGATTCGTTGCGAGATTGCTGCTGGTCGTGATCATGTGCTCGGCCAGCTCGGACACCCGCAACGTGCGGCCGATCTGCCTGTGGACCTCGCCATTCGCGTCGCGGTCGACGCGGACCCGGTATGGCGAGCCATCGAAGGCGCTGATGAACCGGTTCCGCACGTGCACCCGGGACTGCTGGAGCAGCTCGCCGCGGTGGATCGCCCCGTATACCCCGACGAGGACAGCGAGTTTGATCGTACTCGCCGCATGGAACCAGCGGTCGGCGTGATAGCCGAACTCGTGCCCCGTCGCGAAATCCGAGATCGCTACGGCCAGAGCACGTGCCTCGCTCACCTCCTCCAGTTCGGCGAACCTACTCTGGAGCTCGCTTGGCGAACGAAGCGACGGCACCGGCGGACGGCGGAGGGCACGGGTCGGCATGGCAGGCGAAACAGTCGCAATGCGAATGCCGAACTCCTCACATCGGAGCCCATCGCTTCACTTGGTCCCATACGCCAGCACAGCCGTAGCACGCGCCCTCGCATGCCCGCGGCTGTGGCACCGAGCCGCGTTTTGGTGCTACGTCGGCGAGGAGGCCAGCGGAAGTGTCAGGACAAGGACCGCGCCCACACCATCCGTGCGTGCCGCGTGCAGGTCGCCTCCCATTCCTCTGGCCAGGTCGCGACTGATGGCGAGCCCGAGCCCCGCCCCTCCCTTTGTCGACGTCAACGACCGCTCGAGCTGGATGAACGGCTCGAAGATCACTTCCAGCTTGTCGGCCGGGATGCCAGGGCCATTGTCGCGTACCTCGATCATCGCGAACTCGTACCCAGGCGCCTGCGTCAGTCGCATCTCCACTCCGCCGCGAGGCGGGGTGAACTTCGCCGCGTTGCCGAGCAGGTTGGTGAGGATCTGAATGAGCTTCTCGCGATCCGCCGCGACGACGATCTCCGGCGCCCCCTCGCTCTCCGGGAGGCGCGTGACGAGCGAGATCTGGCGCTCGGCGAACTGCGGCTGCACCAGCGAGGCGAGGTCGGCGAGGACGCTGCTCACCAGGACCGGCTGGATGTGGTACTCGACGTGTCCGCTCTCGATGCGCGTCAGGTTCAGAACGCTGTTGATGAGCCCGAGGAGGTGGCGCTGCGCGCGCCCGATCCGCTCGAGGGCCTCGCGCTGTCCGTCGGTCACGGGACCATGTAGTCCCATCTCCAGGATCTGCGCGTGTCCTCCGATCGCGTTGAGCGGGGTGCGCAGCTCGTGGCTCATCACAGCGAGGAACTCGCTCTTCGCATGATTGGCGCGCTCGGCGGCGTCCCGCGCGGCCTCGGCGGCGTCCAGCGCATCCTGAAGGTCGTGGTTCGTCTGCTCGAGCTCTTCCGCGAGCGACTGGGCTTCTTCGGTCTGCGCCTCCAGCTCGATCGCCTGTTCCTGGAGCGTCTGGTTGAGAAGATCCAGCTCTCGCGAGCGATCCTCAGCCGCGGCGCGCGCGGCCGATTCCGCAGCCAGTCGAATCGTCTGCTTCTCCGCGGCACGCCGCTCCGTGAGGTCGCGTGTCACCTTGGCGAACCCTATCACGGCACCGCGCTCGTCGCGCAGCGCGGTCACGATGACGTTCGCCCAGAAGAGCGACCCGTCCTTTCGCACACGCCACCCTTCGTCCTCGAAGCGCCCTTCGCGTGACGCGACGACGAGCTCCATCTGTGGCTTGCCGGCGGCGACTTCCTCGGCGGGATAGAAGGCGGAGAAATGGCGGCCGATGATCTCGTGCGGTTGGTAGCCCTTCAGGTGCGCCGCACCAGCATTCCACGTCAGGACGTGGCCCTGCGGGTCGAGTGCGAAGATCGCGTAATCGCGAACGCTCGCGACGAGAAGGCGATAGAGCTCTGCCGGCTCGTCCGCGCGCTGGTCGGGGAGCGCACCCGACGGCTCCTGAGCGTTACGTGATATCGACATGGGCCGGCCAGACGTCATGGTGCGATCGGGGAGGGAGCCGCATATCTGGTCGTCTTACGCACGGAAGGGGGATCGGTCGGCTCACTGCACGATTGTAGAAGTGTCCGGCAGCGGCCGCCAGAGCGATGGAGGCTGCTGGCCGCCGTGAGACCACTATGATATTCTCGGCCCATGAGGGCCGACCCTGGAGCGCGAGAAGAGGCGCGGCTGATCGCGCTGGACTGGGGGACCACCTCGCTCCGTGCCTATCTGCTGGGCGACGGAGGCCGGATGCTCGAGCGCCGAGCCGAGCCGCTGGGCATCCTCAACGTTCCCGATCGGGACTTCGCGGGAGTGCTCGCCGCGATCACTGGCCAGTGGCGCCGTGAACACCCCGAGCTGCCGGCGATCGCGTCGGGAATGATCGGAAGCGCGCAGGGTTGGATCGAGGCTCCGTACGTCGGGGTTCCAGCGGACCTTCCCGCGGTGGCGCGCGGAATCGCGATGGTGCCCGGCGGCAGCCTGGGGGTCGTGCCCGGCGTCGCCCAGCGCGGTGCCTCTCCCGACGTGATGCGTGGGGAGGAGACCCAGATCTTCGGAGCGCTCGCCGAGCGGCCCGAGCTCGCACGCCTCGCGACCCTCGTCATGCCAGGAACGCACTCCAAGTGGGTCCGCGTCGCCGAGGGAGGGATCGCGCGATTCACCACCTATATGACTGGTGAGCTGTTCGCGGTGCTGCGCGGACATTCGATCCTTGGTCGCCTTGCGACCGCCGACTCCCTTCCCAGCGGGGAGGCAGCCGCGGCGTTCGGCCGGGGTGTGCGACATGCCGCCGGCGCATCCGAGGGGCTGGCGGCTCTGCTGTTCTCGGCGAGGTCTGGTGTGCTGGTGGGAGACCTGCCTGCAGCGGACAGCCTCGAGTACTTGTCCGGGCTGCTGATCGGCGACGAGGTGCGTGCGGGGCTCGCGGGAGGGGAGCGTCCCGACGCGATCATCGGCGAACCGTCGCTGTGCGCTCGATACGCGGCGGCGCTCGCAGAGCTCGGCGTGCGCGACGTCGCCGTCCTGGGCGATGCGGCGCCTGCTGGACTGTGGAGCATCGCCTCCCTGGCGATCCCTGCGCTCCAACGAGGCGAGGGGTCGTCGCGTAGACCAGTATCCGGCCGAGCCAATTAGTCAGGCTGGTTGCCCAACGCGGTCACCGCACCCATTCTCATCAGGACGTCTGGATTCGAACGCCCCCGTCGTTCGCACGCCCATCCACACCGTTGCCCACCGACCCATGAGCACTTCACGTCGCACGTTCCTGAAGACATCCGCGTTGGCTGCCGCTGGCGCAGTCCTCCCCGCCCGCTCCTGGGCCAACGTCCTCGGCGCCAACGACGACATCCGCGTCGCCGTGATCGGCCTCAATGGCCGCGGCATGAACCACGTCTCGAGTCTCTCGAAGATTTCCGGCGTGCGGATCGTCGCGCTGTGCGATCCGGATACCGCAGTGCTCGAGCGGGCGAAGACCCGCGGCAAGCTGCCGGACGCGAAGACCTACACCGATATCCGGGAGCTGCTCGAGAACCGGGAGATCGACGCGGTGACGATCGCGACGCCGAACCACTGGCACTCGCTTGCGGCCATCTGGGCGGTGCAGCACGGCAAGGACGTCTACGTCGAGAAGCCGGTCTCGCACAACGTGTGGGAAGGCCGTCAGCTCGTGCACGCCGCGAAGAAGTACAACAAGATCGTGCAGGCTGGCACGCAGATCCGCTCCGGTGAGGGCCTTCGCGAGGCCGTGCAGTGGATCCAGGCCGGCAACCTCGGCAAGATCACCGTCGCCCGCGGCTTCTGCTACAAGCGGCGCGACAGCATCGGCAAGACGACGGGCCCGCAGCCGATCCCCGCGACGGTGAACTACGACCTGTGGACCGGCCCGGCGCCGCTCGTGCCGCCGCACCGCAACAACCCGAAGAACGGCCCGATCCACTACGACTGGCATTGGGTGTACCTCTACGGCAACGGAGACGTCGGCAACCAGGGCATCCATCAGATGGACGTCGCGCGCTGGTTCCTCGGCGAGTCGGGACTGCCGCGCCACACCCTGAGCATCGGCGGACGCCTCGGCTACGTCGACGACGGCGATACGCCGAACACCCAGGTGGTCATCCATGACTTTGCCACCGCACCGCTGCTGTTCGAGGTGCGTGGGCTGCCGAAGAAGGCAGGCATCGCCGCCGTTGGGGGAGACCCGGCGGCCAACCAGGGTGGCGGCAGCAGCGGGATGGACAAGTACCGCGGCGTCGACATCGGCAACGTGATCGACTGCGAGGGCGGAAGCCTCATCACGACGCAGTACTTCGACGCGACCGCCTACGACAAGGCGGGCAAGGTCGTCAAGGAGTTCAAGGGCAACGACCGCCACATGCAGAACTTCATCGACGTCGTGCGCAGCCGGAAGACGGAGGAGCAGTACGGCCCCGTCGAAGAGGGTCACGTCTCGAGTGCGCTCTGCCATCTCGGCAACATCTCGCACCAGATCGGCAAGGCGACCCCGAGCGCGCAGCTCAAGGATCAGATCAAGTCGGACAAGACTCTCGGCGAAGCGTATGGCCGCATGACCGAGCACCTGCACGCGAACAACGTCGATCTCGACAAGACGCCGTTGACGCTCGGTGTGCCGCTGGTCGTCGACGCGAAGAACGAGCGGTTCACCGGTCCGGACGCGGCGCGCGCCAACAAGATGCTGACTCGCGAGTACCGCGCCCCCTTCGCCGTTCCGTCGATCGCCTGAGGAGGCCAGCGTTGCCCGTTCGGGCACGCGGCACTGAATCACCGTCACGCGCATGGAGACGCACACCGTCTCCATGCGCGCGGCGCGTTCGGGATCCACTCATCTCACAGGAGCGGTATCGATGATTCAAAGCTACCTCGATCGGTTGCCGCTCATCGCGATCCTGCGCGGCATCACACCGGAGGAGGTGGAGCCGGTGGCCGACGTGCTCGTCGAAGCCGGCTTCACGATCATCGAGGTGCCGCTCAACTGTCCGCGTCCGATCGAAAGCATCCGTCGGCTCGCGGCGAAGTACGACAACGAGGTGCTTGTCGGGGCGGGCACGGTGATGAGCTCCGCCCAGGTCGCCGAGGTCGCCGGGGTGGGTGGGCGGCTCGTCGTGATGCCGCACGGCGACGCCGACGTGGTCCGTGCAGCGAAGGCAACGGGGCTGGTGTGCATCCCTGGAGTAGCGACGCCGACCGAAGGGTTCGCGGCGCTCGCCAACAGGGCTGACGCATTGAAGCTGTTTCCCGCCGAGCTGCTCACTCCCGCCGTGCTGAGGGCAATGAAGAGCGTATTCCCCGCCGCGACGCGCTTCCTGCCCGTCGGGGGGATCACTCCCGATGCGATGGCGAGCTATGTTGCCGCCGGCGCGGCGGGATTCGGGCTCGGGTCGGCACTCTATCGCCGAGGCGACGACGTGGCCCGTGTCGCGACGAACGCGCGCGACTTCGTGGCCGCGTGGAAGCGCATTCGCGGCGTCTCCGGCGGCTGACGGCCGCACTCATCGACCACCGATCGGACACTCATGAAGATCACGCGGCTCAGCACTTTCATCGTCCCGCCGCGGTGGTGCTTCCTCAAGATCGAGACGGACGAGGGCATCACCGGATGGGGCGAACCAGTGCTCGAGGGGCGCGCGCACACCGTCGCCAGCGCGGTGGACGAGCTGGGTGACTACCTGATCGACAAGGATCCCGCCCTGATCGAAGACCACTGGACGGTGCTCTACCGCGCCGGCTTCTACCGCGGAGGCGGCGTGCACATGAGCGCCCTGGCGGGGATCGACCAGGCGCTGTGGGACATCAAGGGCAAGGCGCTCGGCGTTCCCGTGCATCAGCTGCTCGGTGGCCAGCTCCGCGACCGTATCCGCGTGTATTCGTGGATCGGCGGCGATCGCCCGGGGGACACGGCAAACATGGCGCGCGACTGCGGCGCGCGCGGCTTCTCGGCGGTGAAGATGAACGCCACCGAGGAGATGCAGTTCGTCGACAGCCACGCCAAGGTGGACGCCGTGCTCGCGCGCGTGCAGGCGATCCGCGAGGCGATGGGTGCCGACTTCGGCATCGGTGTCGACTTCCACGGTCGGGTGCACCGACCGATGGCGAAGGTGATCGCCAAGGAGCTCGAGCCGTTCCGGCTGATGTTCATCGAGGAGCCGGTGCTGTCGGAGCACGCCGAAGCGCTGAAAGAGATCGCCAACCACTGCTCGACGCCGATCGCGCTCGGCGAGCGACTGTACTCGCGCTGGGACTTCAAGCGAATCCTCGCCGACGGCTATGTCGACATCGTACAGCCCGATCCTTCCCATGCGGGAGGAATAACGGAAACGCGAAAGATCGCCGCGATGGCCGAGGCGTACGACGTGGCGCTGGCGCTGCACTGCCCGCTCGGCCCCATCGCGCTCGCCGCGAACCTGCAGCTCGACGCGGTGTGCTACAACGCGTTCATCCAGGAGCAGTCGCTCGGCATTCATTACAACACCACGAACGACCTGCTCGACTACCTGAAGGACCCGTCGGTGTTCGCGTATCGCGACGGCTACGTGGCGATCCCGCAGGGACCGGGTCTCGGTATCGAGATCGACGAAGAGGTCGTAGAGCGGATGGCGCGAACCGGCCACCGCTGGCGTAACCCGGTGTGGCGGCACGCCGACGGGAGCTTCGCCGAGTGGTGAGCGGCGCCGCGCCTGCCGCGGCCGGCGCCGACCGTCCGTCGCGGACGCGCTTCGCGATCATGGTGCTGCTGTTCGTCAGCGTCACGATCAACTACCTGGACCGCAGCAACCTCTCGATCGCCGCGCCGGCGATGCGAACCGCGCTCGGGTTTGACACCGCGCAGATGGGCTACGTGCTGTCGGCGTTCGGCTGGACGTACGCGCTGTTCCAGATCCCGGGTGGCTGGCTGGTGGACCGCGTCGCGCCGCGCGTGCTGTTCGCCGTGCTGGTCATCGGCTGGTCGATCGCGACGATCATGCTGGGTTTCACGACGAGCGTGGCCGGCCTGATGGCGGTTCGGATGCTCGTCGGCGCGCTCGAGGCGCCGTCGTATCCGATCAACAACCGCGTCGTGACGACCTGGTTCCCAGAGCGCGAGCGCGCGACAGCGATCGGGTTCTACACGTCCGGGCAGTTCGTCGGAATCGCATTCCTAACGCCGGTGCTGGTGTGGATCCAGACACGATTCGGATGGCCGATGGTGTTCGTGGCGACCGGAGCGATCGGCATCGTCTGGGGCGTCGTGTGGTACGCGCTGTACCGCCAACCGCACGAGTTCCCCGGCACCACGGCGAGTGAGATCGAGCTGATCCGGCGTGGCGGTGGGCTGGTCGATCTCGATCGGCGCCAGGCCGCGAAGCGGCCATTCTCGGGCGCGGACCTCGCGCATGTGCTGAGCTCGCGAAAGCTCTGGGGCGTCTACTTCGGTCAGTTCGCGCTCACCTCCACGCTCTGGTTCTTCCTCACCTGGTTCCCGACGTACCTCGTCCAGGCGCGAGGGATGAGCTTCGTGAAGGCAGGGTTCCTCGCATCGGTCCCCTTCCTCGCCGCGTTCGTCGGCGTGCTCTGCTCCGGCGTCCTGTCGGACGCGATGGTACGGCGGGGCGCTTCGCTGGGCACGGCGCGCAAGGTGCCGATCGTCGCCGGCCTCCTGCTCTCGACGAGCATCATCGGCGCGAACTACGTCGACGAGCCGGCGCTGATCATCGCCTGCCTCACGGTCGCGTTCTTCGGCAATGGCCTCGCGTCGATCACCTGGTCGCTCGTCTCGGCGATCGCGCCGGAGCGGTTGCTCGGCCTCACCGGCGGGGTGTTCAACTTCGTCGGCAACCTGTCCGGGATCACCGTGCCGATCGTCATCGGCTACCTCGCGCGCGACTACGGCTTCTCCGCCGGGCTCACCTACATCGCGGTGCTCGCGCTGCTCGGCGCGCTGTCGTACGTGTTCGTCGTCGGTCCGGTCGAGCGGCTTCCCGACCGTGCGACGGTGCCATCCTCAGGCTGAGTTCGACGTCGAGCGCAACCATCGGCGGCGTCGGCTCGTAGACAGTGCGCGAGGTGTCGGGAGGAGAAGCCCGACCGCATTGCCAGTTCCAGCGCACGGCTCGATCTTGAGATCACCACGCCCGCCGCACAGCGGCCGGGCGCGACGTCGCCAAGGCGCGTCAAACCATTCCATCCGGTACAGTCGATAATGCGATTTCAACGTACGAAGGGCGTCGCCTCCCCGCGGCTGGGATGGCTCGCGCCTGCCGGCGTGCTGACGGCGCTCGCCTGTCAGTCGGTTGCCGTCCCGTCGTCTTCCCCCGCGGCGGCTCCGGTCGCAGCTCCCGCCGCCGCCCCGGCCCGCGCTCTGGTCTCCGTACCGGTGCCAGCGTTCACGCCCACGACGGTCCGACTCACGCCGGACTCGGCGGTGAAGGCGGCCGAGGCTGGACGCACCGCGATGTCGGCCCAGGTCGCGCCTGGCCTGGAGCTCAAGCTGTGGGCGCCGGAGGGGATGATCGCCGATCCGATCGGCATCGCGTTCGATGAGCGCGGCCGGCTGTACGTGACGCAGACGACGCGTACCGATCGCGACGAGATCGACATCCGGGCGCACCAGGACTGGATGGTGCCCTCGATCACGTTCAAGGACGTGGAGGACAAGCGCGCGTTCTACCAGCGGGTGCTCGCGCCGGAGAACAGCGCGAAGAACCAGTGGCTCCAGGACTGGAACAAGGACGGCTCCCGCGACTGGAGGGATCTCACCTTCCACAAGGAGAAGCTCTGGCGCGTGGAAGACACCAACGGTGACGGCGTGGCCGACCAGTCACAGCTCGTCCTCGAGGACTTCAATGACCTCGTGTCGGATGTACTGCACGACGTCCTGGTGTTCAGGGATACCGTCTACGTGACGATCTCGCCCGATCTCTGGCGGCTGCGCGACACCAACAACGACGGCGTGTTCGACGCCAAGGAATCCCTGTCGCACGGCTCGGGGGTCCACATCGGCTTCGGCGGTCATGGACACTCGGGCCCACGCGTCGGTCCAGACGGCCGGCTCTACTGGAAGCAGGGCGACCTTGGCGTGAACATCACCACGCGCGAGGGTCGGAAGCTCGTGAACCCGAACAGCGGCGTCATCCTGCGCGCGAACCTCGATGGGACTGAGGAAGAGATCTTCGCGTCGGGGCTGCGCAACCCGCAGGATTTCGAGTTCGACGATTACGGCAACCTGATCTCGCCCGACAACGACGGCGACCATCCGGGCGAGACGGAGCGCATCGTCTACATCGTGGACGGGATGGACAGCGGCTGGCGCATCAACTGGCAGTTCGGCAAGTACGTCGATCCGGACAACAACACGTACAAGGTCTGGATGGAAGAGAGCATGTTCAAGCCGCGGTTCGCGGGGCAGGCGGCGTGGTTCACGCCTCCCGTGGCAGCCTGGCATGCTGGGCCCTCCGGCTTCGCGTACAACCCCGGCACGGCGCTCAGCGACGCGTGGAAGGGGTACTTCTTCAACTCTGTCTTCACGGGCGCGCCGGCGCGCGCGAGCATCCAGGCGTTCAAGCTCGCGCCGCAGGGCGCGGGGTTCCGACTCACCAACGACACCGCCATCGTGCGGAACGTGCTCACCACCGGCGTGCGATTCGGCCCGGACGGCGCGCTGTATCTCGCCGACTGGGTCGAGGGGTGGGAGCCGAAAGAGCGCGGGCGCATCTGGAAGGTGGACGTGCCCGCGAGCGCGGCGAACCCGCTGCGCGCCGAGGTGAAGACGTTGATCGCCGCCGACTTCAAGACCAAGTCGGCCGCCGACCTCACCGCTCTGCTCCGCCATGCCGATCGGCGCGTGCGCCAGAAGGCGCAGTTCGAGCTCGCGGATCGTGGCGCATCGGCCGAGCTGCTGGCGTCGGTGCGTCAGACCGAGCACCAGCTCGCGCGCATCCACGGCATGTGGGGAATCGCGCAGCTCGCGCGGAAGGACTCGCGGCAGGCCGCGTCGCTCGTCCCGTTCCTGAAGGACGGCGACGCGGAGATCCGCGCCCAGGCGACGAAGCTGCTCGGTGACCTTCGCTACGGCGCCGTCGCTTCGACGCTGGTCCCGATGCTCGGCGACGCCACGCCGCGCGTTCGCTTCTTCGCCGCCGAGGCGCTCGGCCGCATCGGTCACCGGCCGGCGTTCCAGCCGATCGTGGCGATGCTGGCTGCGAACAACGACGAGGATGTCTACCTCCGTCACGCTGGCGCACTGGCGCTGTCGCGCATCGGACCCGCCGACGCCATCGCGTCGCTGTTGGCCAATCCATCGCGAGCGGTGCGCGTCGCCGCGGTGGTCGCGCTTCGGCGGCTGAAGGACGCGGGCGTGGCGCGCTTCCTCGCCGACCAGGACGAGTACGTCGTGACCGAGGCTGCGCGCGCCATCAACGACGACGGGGGCATCCCCGCCGCACTGCCGCAGCTCGCCGCCGTGCTCGAGGGCAAGTTCACTGGCGAGCCACTCGTGCGGCGCGCGCTCAACGCGAACCTGCGCGTCGGCACGGCGGACGCGGCGCGCCGCGTCGGGACCTACGCCGGCGGCGCCACGGGCAACGAGGAGATGCGTGTCGAAGCGATCGCCGTGCTCGGCGTGTGGCCGAAGCCGTCGATCCTCGATCGGGTGGACGGCACGCACCTCGGCACCATGGAGCGCGATTCGGCGATGGCGCGCGCCGCGATCGCGCCGCTCGTGCAACCGATCTTCGCGAGTGGCAGCACGGCGATGCAGGTCGCGCTCGCCGAAGCCGTGGGCAAGCTTGGCGTCAAGGAAGCCGGCCCGACGCTTCTGGCCAAGGTCCAGTCGGCGCCGCAGCCGGAGATCAGGATCGCTGCGCTGCGCGCGTTGGCGGCGATGCGGCACGAACGCGTGGCCGACGCGGTGCGCGGCGCGCTGCAGGACAAGGAGTCGACGGTGCGCATGGCGGCACTCACGGCCATCCCGCCGCTCAACCTGCCCGAGGCGACCACCACCGAGCTGCTCGGGTCGGTGATCGGCAAGGGCTCGATCGCGGAGCAGCAGTCGGCGCTCCAGGCGATGGGCCAGGTGCCTGGCTCGAGTGGTCGCGAGGCGATGACGCGACTGGTCCAGCAGCTCGAGGAGGGTAAGCTCGCGCCGGAGATCCAGCTCGACGTCGCCGAAGCGGCGCGCGCATCGAAGGATCAGGCGCTGATCGCGCGATTGGACAAGCTGACGAGCGGCCGCGCCGGCGCCAAGCCGGTGGAGACGTTCGCCGACGCCCTTCGTGGCGGTGATGCGCGGCGCGGCGCGCGCGTGGCGTTCCAAGCTCCTGCCGCGCAGTGCACCCGTTGCCACACCTTCGGCGGTCCTGGTGCCAACGTCGGACCCAGCCTGTCGGGCGTGGCGTCGCGTCTGTCGCGCGAGCAGCTGCTCGAGGCGCTCGTGGATCCCAGCGCGCGCATCGCGCCGGGATTCGGACCGGTGCAGCTCACCCTGAAGAGCGGGAAGAAGTTGTTCGGCACGCTCAAGGAGGAGACCGCGACGCACGTCGTCGTGGACGCCGGCGGCGACCAGCGCGTGGCGAAGTCGGACATCGCGCAGCGCACCAACGGGCCGTCGGCGATGCCGCCGATGGGAAGCCTGCTCACCCGCCGCGAGATCCGTGACCTGGTGGAGTATCTGAGCACGCTCAAGGCGCCCTGATAGGCGCACTCGCTCTCTGAGCGGCACGAGGGCCCGCGGCAATCACTGCCGCGGGCCCTCGTGCATTTCGCATTACGCGCCGGGCTCGTGGCACCAGCGGTCGGTCACGCGCAGCCCGGCACCTCGTCGAGCGCGTGGTACACCGCGAGGCCCCGTTCCCGTGCCGTCTCGACCATGTAGTCCGCACCGTGCGAGGGGCCACCGACGCGGAGCACGGCGTCGCACCGCGTCAGCAGCCGCACGGCGATCGGATGGAAGATCTCTTCGAACGCCGCGTCGCCGATGCGTTGCGAGCCTGCCAGCGCGACGAGCGGCAGCGCGAGCCACTCGCCGACGATCGGGATGTGTCCGGCCCGGAAGAGCGGTAGCGCGTAGTGCTCCATCTCGCGCACGTTGTCGGCCATCTTCGCCGGGTCGTCGCCCGTACCGGAGCGGTAGGGACCAGCCACGAGGATCATCAGGGAAGTCGTCATCAGTCGGCGGGTTGCGTGGCGAGCACGCGCTCGATTCGCGTGTCCGGGATGAGCCAGATCAGGGCGACCACCGCGTAGAGCGTCCCCGAGATGGCCGGGTGCACGAACGCCGCCAGGATCGCGAGCAGGTAAATGACAGGCGACAGCTTTCCTTTCTTGTCGGAACCGACCGCGTTCGCGAGGACCGAGTGCGCGCCCTGACTGCGGATGATCACGAGCTGCAACACGTAGTACGCGATCGCGCAGGC
>DATFOL010000634.1:0-4246 GCA_035265545.1 Gemmatimonadaceae bacterium
CCGGGCGAAGAGCCGAAGCGCGCCGCCGAGGATTTTCTCGCGACTCTCCTCTCGCATCTGATCGAACTGCTCGGACGTTCTCGGCACGGGTCGAGTGGTTTGAATGAATGCTCGTTCAATCAAACCTGGACGTGGGTCGCTCGCAAGGGCGGCCGGCGCGCGGAGCTACCCCGCGTCGATGGTGACCGTCAGCCGACGGGCGGCGATGAGTGCGCCGTCGCTGCGCACCACAGTAGCGATCGATCGAGCGCGGTTCGGCGCGTCTGATCTGAGCGCCCGCTCGAGCGCGCTCGTCAGCGAGTCCGTGCTCGGCGCATCGGCAGCGTGTGCGGTGCCGATGCCGAGCTCCTGCACGCGTCGCGCCCAGTAGTGCTGGTCGTACATCTGCGGGATCACGACCTGTGGTGCGCCCGCCAGCGCGGCGGCGGTAGTCGTGCCCGCGCCGCCGTGGTGCACGACTGCAGCGACCCGCCTGAACAGCGCTCGCTGGTTGACCTCGCCGATGGCGAGGCAGTCGGGCACGTCGTCGATCAGCGACAGGTCGGCCCATCCGCGCAGGACGATCGCCCGGCGTCCGAGCGCGCGCGCCGTCTCGATCATCACCTTGCTGAGGTCCGACGTCGCGCGAATGCTGCCGAAGCCGAAGTACACGGGCGGTTCGCCGGCATCGAGGAATGCCTCCAGCTCGCGGGCGAGTGCCCGGTCGTCGTGCAGGATCCACGCGCCCGTCTGAATCACCGCGCCATCGGCGGGATCGGGCCAGGGCCCCAGCGTCGGGTCGGCGGCCAGCCACGGCTGCTCTCCGAACACGTGGCCGCGCACGTCGTCGACCGGAGCGAGACCGAGCGCTGCGCGCTGCGCGTTCAGCACGGCGCCGAACAGGGCGTTGAAGCGCTCTCCATCACGCGTCCAGAGCTCGCGATTGTCGAGAGTCTCCGGCATCGGCGCGGGCTGTCCCGGCAACGGCGGTATCGGCGGAGGCGCGTGGTGCGGCGACGGCAGCACCGCCGGGCAGTACGCGGCGAAGACGTACGGGATTCCCATCGTCTCCGCCACCGAGCGAGCGGCGATCTGCAGCGCCGTCGCGGCGACGATGACGTCGCACCCTCGCGCCGCCGCGGCGACCGTCTCGAACTGCGTGCGCACCGAAGCTTCGGCCAACTGACGCCGCTGCTCGGGCGACGGCGGGACCATGTTGGTCGCCGGGCGTGCAGCCGTGAGCGTCCGCAGCTCGGGGCCGCTGGGCGTGACCGTCATCCCCAGGCCATCCACTCGCGGAAATCCGGGGGCACGCACAGGTGAACATCTTCGCCGAGTGCCCTCAACTGCATCGCCAGCGCCACGAGCGGCTGGACGTCGCCGCGCGATCCGATCGTCGATAGGAGCACGCGCATGGAGCATCCTCGAGAAGGGGCCTGAGCATTGGCCGGGCGGTGCAGCATCGAGACGAGGGCGCCCGGGAGGTCTGCGAAAGGCGCCCAGTCTAGCGTTTCCCCCTCGCCTTGCCGCAAGTCCCCCCCTCGGTTACATGTTGGACTCGGGAACGATCGCCAGGGCCGTCTCGCGGTCTGCGCCTCGCGTCGCCAGACCGTGCGACGCATGTTCCAGCATGGTCCTCCGAACCTCGGCGACGCCGCCATGAGCGAGCGCCCGACGGTGCGCCTCTGATGGACGACGCCGGCGCCAGTACCTCCGCCCGCTTCGCCGACGCAACACTGCGTCGCCTACGAGACGCGCTCGCCGATCGCTACGAGTTGCTTGGTGAGCTCGGGCGCGGTGGGATGGCGACGGTGTACGTCGCGCGTGATCGCAAACACGAGCGCGAGGTCGCGCTCAAGGTGATGGATCCTTCGCTCGCACGCGGCGTGGGCGCGACGCGGTTCCTTCGCGAGGTGCGCATCGCCGCGACGCTGACCCATCCCGGGATCGTGCCGGTGTTCGACTCGGGCGAGGTCGACGACACGTTCTACTACGTGATGCCGCTCCTGCGTGGTGCGTCGCTCCGCGAGCGCATGCGCGAGGGCCCGATCGCGCCGCGGGAGGCATGTGGCCTGCTCGCCGAAGTAGCCGACGCGCTCGACGCGGCGCATCGCGCGAATATAGTGCACCGCGACGTGAAGCCGGAGAACATCCTCCTCCTCGACGGACGGCCGCTCGTCACGGACTTCGGCGTTGCGCACGCGGCGCACACGTGGTTCGCCGAGTCGCTAACGGATACGGGGGCCGCGGTGGGCACGGTGCTGTACATGGCGCCGGAGCAGCTGTTCGGCGCGGCCGACATCGACGGACGGGCGGATGTGTTCAGCGTCGGCGCGGTGCTGTACGAGATCCTCAGCGGCACGCCGCCCTTCTCGGCACTGACGGCGCCCGCGGCGATGGCGCGACTCGCCGCGGAACCGACGCCGGCGCTCCCGATGTCGCTGCCGGTGAGTCAGGCGGTACGCGAGGCGGTCACGCGGGCGACGGCGCGCGAGCGCGAGGAGCGCTTCGCCACCGCGCACGAGCTGGCCGAAGCGCTCCGAAACGCCGCGTTGGCCGAGCCGGTGGCGAGTGGGACGACGACGCGCGCGGCGACCGCGCCGCCCCGCCGACTTCCGCGCCGCGCCGGCACGATTGCAGCGGGCGCGGTGCTCGTGGCAGCGGGCGCGATCGCCGGCGTCGTCGCGCACCGGCGCGAGACTCCCGACGGCACGGCCGGGGCGGCGCCGTCCTCGCTCGCGGTGCTCTCCTTCGCCAACGTGAGCGGTGATCCAAAGCTCGCCTACTTCAGCGATGGGGTCGCGCAGGAGCTGCAGGGTGCGCTCGCCGAGGTGGCGGGGCTGCGCGTGGCGTCGCGCACGGCGGCGGAGGCGTGGCGTGGGCGCTCGGCCGATCCGCGGGAGATCGCCCGCGCGCTCGGAGTGACCGACCTGCTCGAAGGCGGCGTGGCTCGAACGGAGGACAGCGTTCGTTTGTACGTCCGCCTCGTCGACGGGCGAACGGGCGCGCAGCGGTGGTCGCGCAAGTTCGACCGTCGGCTCGCCGACGTGTTCGACGTCCAGGAAGAGGTCGCGCGGGCGGTGGTGCGCGAGTTGCGCGTCGCGCTGGTGGGCAATGCGGCGGCGCCGATCGTGCGATCGCGCACGGCGAGCCTGGAGGCGCACGACCTGGTGCTCCGCGCCAACTACGTCGCGCGAACGATGCGCGGACCCCAGCTGGAGCAGGCCGTCGCGCTCGCGGACAGCGCGATCGCGCTCGACTCTACGTACGCACCGGCGTGGGCGACGAAAGCACGCGCGCTCAACTTACTCGCCGTTGTTCGCGACCGGACCGCGCCCGACGTGCCGCGCCAGGCGCGCGACGCGGCGGCGCGCGCGGTCGCGCTGGACTCGCTGAGCGCCGACGCGCAGACGTCGTATGGCGTGCTCCTCTTCCGTCACGACTGGCGATGGGCCGACGCGGAGGGACACCTCCGGCGCGCGATCGCGCTCAACCCGACGTTCGTCGAGGCGCACACCAACCTCGCGCGCGTGCTGCGCTCCCTCGGCCGATTCGCGGAGGCACGCACGCACCACGTCGAGGTGAACCGGATCGATCCGGATCGCCCCGCAGGGATGGCGCTGGGGCGCGTATCGTACTTCGCGCGAGACTACGAGCGTGCGATCCGCGAGATTGGCTCGGTGCCGGATACGGGTCAGCGCTTTTACTGGTACTGGCTGGGGGAAGCGTATCTGGCGTCGGGGCGGCTCGCGGTGGCCGAATCGCTGTTCGCGCTGGATTCCGCGAGAAACGGCGTCGAGATGTCCATGACGAAAGTGCTCGCCGCGACCGGACGCACGGCGCTCGCGCGCCGGATGACGGCCGATGCGGAGCGGAACAGCTCCTGGACGCTCGAGGAGATCGGAGAGGCCTACATCGCGCTCGGCGAACGCTCGCGCGCGCTCGACGTGCTGGAGCGCGCGGTCGCGCAGCACGACCCACTCGTCGTCGACTTTCTCGTACGGCCCGGGCTCGATCCTCTGCGCACCGAGCCGAGGTTCGAGGCGCTGATGCGACGGCTGGCGTTTCCCGCACCGGCGCGGTTCGAGCGGTGAGGCATCCGCACGGCGCCGGCGTCCGTCATCGCACGCGCGCGGGAGCTTTCGAGAGGTCGATCGTCCGTCCCTCACGCGCGCTCTTCCTCGCCGCGTCGAGGATCTCCATGACGATCATGTTGTTCGCGAGCGACGACGGATCCCAGTCGCCCGGCACGGCCTTCCGCTCCACG
>DATFOL010000635.1:0-6256 GCA_035265545.1 Gemmatimonadaceae bacterium
CGTCGCCGAGCGCCGTGGCGCCAGGCTTCGCGTCGGTGAAGGCGCGACGCCGGCCGAAGTGAGCGAGGCGGCGCGCGCGCTCGCCGAGCGTCTCACGACGCGGCAGGGGACGGCGCGGCGGAAGGACGTCGTCGTCGAGACGATCGACGGCGAGCGCGCAGCGGTGTCACGCTACGCGCAGGCGCTGCGCGACGCCGGGTTCAAGGGGATGGGGACGGGGCTGCGCTGGTACGCGGGGTTTGGCTGACTCCGTCTTCGGAAACGTCGGTCGGCGGCAGCGGTGCGCGCGCGCGCGTGAAGCGCAGCATCGTCCACCCCGCCACGCCGGCGACGAGCGAGGCGGTGAGCGTACCGATCTTCGCCGACGTGAGCTGCGCCTCCGAGTCGCCGAACGCGAGCCCGGCGATGAACAGCGACATCGTGAAGCCGATGCCACCCAGCACCGCGACACCGCCGAGCGTGCGCCAGGTGACGCCGGTGGGCAGCGTCGCGAAGCCGGCTCGCACGGCTACCCACGAGGCGAGCGTGATGCCGATTGGCTTGCCCAGCACGAGTCCCGCCAGGACGCCGAGCGCGATCCTGTTCCAGAGCCCCGGGCCGTCCCCGCGGAGCTCCACCCCAGCGTTGGCGAGCGCGAAGAGCGGCATGATCCCGAACGTCACGATCCCGTGCAGGCCATGCTCGAGCCTCGCGAGCGGCGGAAGCGCCTTCTCCGACAGAACCTCCAGTCGGCGCAGCGCCGACTGATGCGCACTGTTCGACAGCATGATCGTGTTCGGATAGCATGCATCGTCGAAGTCCTTCAAGGCGGCGCGAGCGCCGCGCAGCAATGCGTCCTCGTTGATGACGGTCCGTGAGGGGATCGTCATTGCGAGGAGGACACCGGCCACGGTCGCGTGCACGCCCGACAAGAGCACGGCTACCCAGAGTGCGATGCCGATGAGCGCGTACGCCCACGCCGTGCGCACGCCCATCGCGTTCGCCACGAGCGACAGCAGCAGTAGACTCGCCGCGGCCCCGAGAGCGCTCCACGAGACGGACGCCGTGTAGAACAACGCGATCACCAGGACCGCGCCCAGGTCATCCGCGATGGCGAGGGCGGACAGGAAAACACGCAGCGCTGGCGGAAACCGGTCGCCGAGCAGGGCGAGCACGCCGAGCGCGAACGCGATGTCCGTCGCCATGGGAATTCCCCAGCCGCGCACCGCCTCACCGCCCCCATTGAACGCAAGGAACAACAAGGCCGGCACGATCATGCCGCCGAACGCCGCCGCCACCGGCAGCGCCGCTTGCCGCAGGCTCGCCAGCTCGCCGACGAGTACCTCGCGCTTGATCTCGAGGCCGACCAGGAAGAAAAACACGGCCATGAGGCCGTCGTTGACGATCTCGTGCAGGCTGAGCGCCGCCCTCCAGCCACCGACCCCGAGCGTGATCGGCGTTTCCCACAGGAGGTGATAGGAATGCGAGAGCGGCGAGTTCGCCCAGATCATCGCGATGGCCGCACATGCGAGCAGCACGAGCCCGCCGGCCGGCGCCTTGTACAGTAGCCGCCGGATGGGGAGCGTGAGCCGCTCGATCGCGGTGAGATCGTGATCGTGTGTCATGCGAGAGGCGTGGGCATCGTCCGAGAAATGAACGGCGGGACGCGAGACATCGGCAGGGCACGTCGTGAACGGGCGCTTGACACCGAATACTTAACGCTGTTAAGCTAGGGCCCATGGGGACCCTCGAACGCCGGGCACGAGCCCGCGACACCGTCCGCACCAAGATCCTCGACGCCGCCCGCGACCTGTTCGTCCGCGACGGCGTCGAGGCGGTGACCATGCGCGCCATCGCGAAGAAGATCGAGTACACCCCCACGACCATCTATCACCACTTTCGCGACAAGCACGCCCTGCTCCTCGAGCTCTGCACGCTCGACATGCAGAAGCTCGCCGGCGCGTTTCAGAGCATCGGGCGCATCGAAGATCCCGCCGAGCGGACCCGCCGGTTCGGCCTCGCCTACGTGGACTTCGGCGTCGATCACCCGGGTATCTACCGCTTCCTGTTCATGACGCCCAAGCCCGACATCATGAGCGAGGCCGCGAGCATCGCCTCCCCCGAGCAGAACGCCTACCTCATGTTGCTCGAGTCCGTTCGCGAGGGGATCGTGGCCGGTCGCTACCGCCCCGAGTTCGACGACCCGCACCAGCTCGCCCAGCTCCTCTGGGGCGGTCTGCACGGCATCGTCTCCCTGCACGTCGCGAAGGGCAACGAGACGTGGATCGAGTGGCGTGACCCGCGCGAGACGGCGCGCGCGATGATCGACGTCATGGTGCGCGGGACGATGCGCGCTCCGGGCGCCTGAGCGCATCTCTCTTTTTTGACTGCTACTTAACGATGTTAAATCAGTTTACGGTGATCAAGATGACCCCTGCCGCACGTGCCCTCGTCGTCGCCACCGCCATGGCGCTCGCCACTGCCACGCTCGGCGCCCAGCAGTCCGACCCGCTCGCGCCCCTCGTCCGCGAGGCGATCCGCAACAACCTCCAGCTCGAGGCCAGCCATGTGAGCGACCAGCGCGCCCGGGCGGCGACGCGCGGCGCGCGGGGGCTCGCGCTCCCCACCCTCTCGCTCGAGTCGCGCCGATCGCGCCTCGACGGCGTCGTCGACGTCGGTGAGTTCATCAATCCCGCCTACGCGGCGCTCAACCGGATCACCGGCTCCGGCGCGTTCCCCACCGACATCCACCAGACGCTTCCCCAGGCGCAGGAATCCCATCTGCGGCTCGCCCAGCCGGTGTTCAATCCGGCGATCGGTGCTGCGCGTGCCGCCGCCACCGCGCAGCAGAGCGCGCAGCGCGCGGTCACGGGCGCCGCGACGCGCGACGTCGCCGCCAGCGTGCAGCGCGGATACCTGGCCTACGCCTCCGCCGTGCGCGTGGTGGAGCTCGACCGCAGCGTGCTCGCGCTCACTGAAGAGCTGCTGCGCGCCGCGGAGCGTCGACTCGCGCTCGGCCTCACGACTCCCGACGCGGTGCTCCGTGCGCGTGCCGACCGCGCCGAGGCGGAGCAGGCCCTCGCCGAAGCCACCGAGCGCATCGCGGCCGCAGCGCGTGCGCTCAACGTCGTGCTCGGCCGTCCGATCGAGCGCGAGGGGCCAGCCGTGATCGACGACTCCCTCTTCACGCCCTCGCTCGACAGCACGCCCGACGCCTACGTGCGCCAGGCACTGGCTCGGCGCGAGGAGCTCGATCAGCTCGCGTGGAGCGAACGCGCCGCGAGAGCCGGTGTTCGCGCGGCGCGGGCCGCGTTCCTCCCCTCGGTTGGCGTCGCGCTGGACTACGGCACCCAGGGACGCGACTTCCGCCTCGGCGCGGATCGAGACTTCCTCGTCGCCTCGGCCGTGGTGCAGTGGAACCTGTTCAACGGAGGCCAGGACGCGGCGCGCCGCGAGCAGGCGCAGCTCGACGTCGAGCGACTCCGAGTGCAGCGGGCCGATCTCGAGCGGCAGATCGCGCTCCAGGTGCACGCCGCGTGGGGTGCCACCCGCGTTGCGCGTAGCGCCGTCGCCTCGGCCACGGAGCGCGAGAGCGCGGCGCGGCGCAACTGGGAGCTCGTGCGCCGCCGCGGTGAGCAGGGTACCGCGTCCGCGCTCGACGTGCTGGACGCGCGGACCACGTGGTCCCGTGCGGCGCTCAACCTGATCCTCACGCGCTACGGCTACGCCACCCACTGGGTGGAGCTCGAGCGCGCGGCCGCCCTGCGCACCGACCTCGAAATCTGAACTCACCGACATCCCGGAGATCATCACCATGTCCCCCATCCGCGCAGCGCTCGTCCTGCTGTTCGTCGTGGCGTGCAGAAACTCTGATGCGCGCGTTGCCACGCCCCCCGCGCACGTCAGCGTCCGCACCGCCCCCGTCGTCCTCGCGTCGCTCGACGAACCAGCCGTCGCCGCTGGCGTCGTCGCCGCGCACGACGAGTTTCCCCTCGCCTTCAAGATCGGTGGTGTCGTCGCCAGCGTCTCGGTGCGCGAAGGTGACCTGGTGCGCGCCGGTCAGACGCTCGCGCAGCTCGATCTGCGCGAGATCGACGCGCAGGTCGCTCGTGCCCGCAGCGCCGTCGCCAAGGCCGAACGCGACCACGCGCGCGCCAAGGCGCTTCACGCCGACAGCCTCGCGCCGCTCGCGCAGTTGCAGGACGCCGCAACGGCGCTCGAGCTGGCGCGTGCCGATCTCCAGACGGCAGCGGTGAACCGCCGGTATGCGACCGTCGTTGCGCCAAGCGCTGGGCGCGTGCTGCGCCGCACGGCGGAGCCGGGCCAGACGCTCTCGTCCGGAGCACCCGTGCTGGTCGTGGGCGGTACGACGGGCGGCACCGTGCTGCGCGTCGGGCTCGCCGATCGGGATGTCGTGCGCGTGCGCGTCGGCAGTCCAGCGACGGTGCGGCTCGACGCCTTCCCCGGGCGCGTCATCACCGGCCACGTGCGCCAGATCGCGGGTGCGGCCACGCCTGGCACGGGCACCTATGCGGTCGAGGTCGCGCTCGACGACGCCACGGGGCTCAGCGCAGGGCTGATCGGCAGCGCGTCGATCGTCGCTGCCGGACGCGGCTCGCTTCCCACCGTGCCGGTCGACGCGCTCCTCGAGGCGGACGGAGATCGTGCCAGCGTCTTCGTCGTCGCGGGCGATCGCGCGCGCCGCCGCGCGGTCCGCGTCGCGACGGTGCAGGGGGATCGCGTCGCGGTGCGCGAGGGACTCGACGGCGTGAGCAGCGTGGTCGTGACCGGTGCGCCATACCTCACCGATGGTGCGACCGTGCGGGTGCTGCCATGAGAATCACCGAATTGAGCGTCCGTCGTTGGCAGCTCACCGTGCTTGGCTTCCTGATGCTGGCCGCGCTCGGCGTGAGCTCGTGGCTGACGATCCCGCGCGCCGAGGACCCGACGTTTCCGGCCCCGATCTATACCGTCGTCGCCGTCTATCCCGGTGCGGGGCCGACGGATCTCGAGCAGCTCGTGATGGAGCCGATCGAAGAGAAGTTGCGCGGTCTGGACCGGGTGAAGAAGGTCACCTCCGCCGCCCGCGACGGTCTCGCCACGGTGAGCGTGGAGTTCGATCCGTCGGTGGACGCCGATCGCAAGTACGACGAGGTGCAGCGCGAGGTGAATGCCCTGCGTCCCACCCTGCCGGCGGACCTGCGCTCGGTGAGCGTGGAGAAGTACTCGTCCGCCGAGGTGAACATCCTCCAGGTCGCGCTGCTATCGAACGATGCGCCGTACGCCGAACTGGAACGTCTCGGCCGCAAGCTGAAGGACCGCCTTGCGACCGTGCCGGGCGTGCGCGGTGCGGCGCTGTGGGGCCATCCCGATCGCGAGGTGCGCGTCGCGCTCGATCTGGGCCGGCTCTCGCAGACCGGGATCTCAGCCGGTCGCGTGCTTCAGGCGGTGGCCGGCGACGCCGGCAACATCCCGGGCGGCAGCGTCGATCTCGGCGCGCGAAGGATGAACGTGAAGACCCACGGCGCCTACCAGACGGTGGACGAGGTGCGGCAGACGGTCGTCGGCGCATCCGTTGGTCAGATCGCGCGGCTGCGCGACGTCGCCGACGTCGAATGGGGCTATGCGGACGCGAGCCACGACGCGCGGCTCGACGGCAAGCGCGCCGTGTGGATCACGGCCACCCAACAACCGGGCATGAACGTCGAGCACGTGCGCGACGCGGCGTGGCGCGAGATGGACGCCTTCGCGCGAACGCTTCCGGCGTCGATCCGCCTGGAGCGACCATTCGACCAGGCGCAGAACGTGCGCGCGCGGCTCGGCCGTCTCACCGAGGACTTCGCCATCGCGATCCTGCTGGTCCTCATCACCCTCGTGCCGCTCGGCTGGCGCGCGTCGGTGATCGTGATGATCTCGATCCCGCTCTCTCTGGCGATCGGCGTCACCCTGCTGTCGCTCACGGGCTTCAGCATCAATCAACTCTCGATCGTCGGCGCGGTGATCGCTCTCGGACTGCTCGTGGACGACTCCATCGTCGTCGTCGAGAACATCAGTCGATATCGGCGCGAAGGACACGACCGGGTCGAAGCGGCGATCCTCGGGGTGCGGCAGATCTCGACCGCGGTCCTCGGCTGCACGGCGACGTTGATCCTGTCGTTCGTGCCGCTGCTCTTTCTTCCGGGGCTCCCCGGCCGGTACATCCGCTCCATGCCGGTGACGGTGATCTACACCGTGCTCGCGTCACTACTCGTGTCGCTCACCATCGTTCCCTGGCTTG
>DATFOL010000636.1:0-2358 GCA_035265545.1 Gemmatimonadaceae bacterium
GAGCATGCACGACAGGCGCGTCGCACCGATGATCGCGCCGTAGTGGGCCCGCGTCTCACGCCAGTCGCTCCAGTACACGTACGCCGGCAGCGCCATGATCCCGTCGCAGCCGACGCGGGCCGCCTCGCGCGCGAGGGCCTCACACTCCGCCGTGGCCAGGCCGGCGATCCCGGAGATGACCGGCACCCGGCCATCGATCGCGCGGACGCAGGTCTCGAGGATCTGGACCTTCTCGTCGAACGCGAGCGTCGCGGATTCGCCGAGCGAGCCGAGCGCGACGATCCCGCGTGAGCCATTGTCGACCAGCCAGGTCACATGTTTCGCGAGCGCCGTATGGTCGACCGCGAGGTCGTCGGCGAGAAACGGCGTGGTGATCGCTGCGAAGACGCCGGCCCACTGCGATTGCTGCATGGTGTCTGGCTCCGGTGAAAGGCGGGACCGGCTGCAGGATATAGTATTCATGCAGTCACCATCAGGCGAATGGACAGACGGCGATTCATTCATGGGATGTTCGGCGCGGCGGCGACGACACTGGTCGCCGAAGGGTGCACGCGCCCGGGAGTGCGATCCGCGGACGCGAGCCCCGCATCGCGCGCGATGACCGTGCGCGGATGGATCGACGCGAGCGACATGGGGCTGACGCTGCCGCACGAGCACGCACTCGTCAGCTTTCAACCGTACGCCGAGTGGGCGAGGCAGCCGCTCGACTACGATCGCGACGAGGTGGTGAGCGTGGTGCTGCCGCGGCTTCGTCGGCTGCGCGAGCTCGGATGCCGCACGTTCGTCGACGCGACGCCGATGAACGTCGGCCGCGACCCCGCGCTGCTGCGCCGTCTGTCGGAGGAGAGCGGCCTCCACGTGCTCACGCCGACGGGCAACTATGCCGCGCGCGAGAACAGCTTCCTGCCGCCGCACGTCTACTCGCTGACCGCCGAGGCGCTCGCGGGCCGATGGATCCGCGAATCGTCGGACGGCATCGACGGCACCGGAGTGCGGCCGGGCTTCATCAAGCTGGGCTTCAACGGGAAGACGCTCAGCGAGGTCGAGCGGAAGCTCATCCACGCCGCGGCGCTCACTCATCGCGAGACGGGCCTCACGATCGGCGCACACACCGGACCCGCCGTCGCCGCGCTCGAGCAGCTCGCCATCCTCGAGCGCGAAGGCGTCCATCCGTCGGCGTGGATCTGGATCCACGCGCAGGGTGAGCCCGACTCGGCCCAGCACATCGCGGCGGCGCGGCGTGGAGCCTGGATCGAGCTTGACGGCATCGACCCCAAGTCGCTGGAGCGGCATCTCGGATTCGTGACGCGCCTGCGCGACGCAGGGCTGCTGGACCGCGTGCTGATCTCGCAGGACGCCGGCTGGTACAACGTTGGGCAGCGGGATGGACACATGACCCGCAGCTACGAAGTGCTGTTCACCGACTTCCTGCCGGCGCTGCGCGCCCGCGGTTTCAGCGCGGCGGAGATCGACACGCTGCTCGTGCGCAACCCGGCGAAGGCCTTCGCGGTGTCGGTGCGCACGACGCGCTGAAGAGCACGTGAATGAACGAGCGCATGCGCTGCATGGCTCGTCACGAGCATCCGAGCGACGGGCCGAGCTGGCCCGAACTGGCGTGCCCTCGCTCGCGCACCCTATCTTGGCGGGTCAGCCCCCGAGATCCGGGAGCGCAGCGCGTGTGCCGCGGTGCAGAGTGATGGATAGCGTGAGCACGGGCGCGTCGTATTCGTCCGGGGACGGAGACCATCAAGCGCGCGTACAGCAGGCGGTCGGCGACGCCTACTTGATCGAGGGCGTGATCGGGCGCGGTGGGATGGCGACGGTCTACCGGGCGCTCGACCGGAAGCACGAACGACGCGTCGCACTCAAGGTGCTCGCCCCCGACCTGGCCGCGACACTCGGTTCCGAGCGGTTTCGACGCGAGATCCGGTTGGTCGCCGGGCTGCAGCACACGCACATCCTGCCGGTGTTCGACTCGGGAGAGACCGACGGGCTGCTCTGGTACACGATGCCGCTCGTCCAGGGCGAGAGCCTCGGCGACCGGCTCACGCGCGAGCGCCAGCTGCCGGTGGCCGACGCCGTGCGCATCGTGCGCGAGGTGGCGCTCGCCCTCGATCACGCGCACCGCCACGGTGTCGTGCACCGCGACGTGAAGCCGCAGAACATCCTCCTCACCGAGGACGGGCAGACCCTGCTCGCCGACTTCGGGATCGCGCGCGCGGCGAGCATCGACGGCGAGTCGCGCGATGCCGGCGACCGGACGAGCGGCAGGCTGACCGGCGCGGGGTACAGTCTCGGCACGCCTACCTACATGAGCCCCGAGCAGGGCGCGGGCGAGCGCGACGTCGATGGCCGAAG
>DATFOL010000637.1:0-5147 GCA_035265545.1 Gemmatimonadaceae bacterium
ACCCACATGTTTCTGTGTTCCGGCCTTCAGCTCGTCCCGCGCCGGCGGACGTAGCAAACCCCGGTGCGTGTCTGCAGCACCGGGGGTCCCGGAGGCGGCATGTTACCTGCCTCGCCAAGTTATGTCCGTGCCCTACGTCACCAAGGCGACACTATCGTAGCGGCGTCCTGAGCGGCGGGGCCCGGCGCATTCCCACTCGGTGCCGTGGCCCCCCCGCATGACTTGCCGAGTTAGCGACCCTCCCTCTTCTGGGCCAGGTCGAAATCGCCCGGACCGTGTCCTCAACGATCGCTTAACCGTGGTGTCCACGTCGCACAGAACGCGGCGGGAGTACGGTGTGAACTGCCGTTCACCACTTTCGCTGCAATGTCTGGCTCGTACATTGGAGCGACCAGGAGCGCTGATCGCGGGCAAGTGCCACCGCCCGGAAATGCGTCGGTCCCACCCTGTCGCCGACGTGCTGATTGCCGACTCTAGGCCCGGTCCTCCGATGACCATCGTCAGGCGTTTGGATATCGCGGCTCGTCAGGTCCGTACCTGATGGTGCGCCGCTCGCTCGCCATCGCGGTCGTCTCACTGGCGCTGAGCTCTGCGGTAGCGCTGGCATTCGCGCCGAGCGGCACGCGAGCGGGTCGCTCGGGTCGCGATCTCCTTGGCGCGGCGTTCGGCTACACTCCCATCGGACCCGAAAGCAGGAGCGGATTCGCGGCCGAGGCGCAGTCGCGCGAGACCACAGAGACAGCGGGGGCGTTCTGTCCGGTGCGTCCGCCCGGTGGCAAGGAGGAGGACGCACCGCAGGTTGAGCCGCTCACGGAAGTTCCCCTGCTGGGAGCGCCTGCCAGTACCCCGGCAGGTGGGAGTGAGAGTCTACTGCTCCCGCCTCCGTCTGCAGTCTGTCACGGGAGCAATGATGCTGCCCCCGCCCCGACCGAGTTCCGCCCATGACACGGAACTACCGCGCACGCATCGGCCCGGGCTGACACGCTCGCTCGATAACGAGCTGTCGAACTAGCGTCCCCCGCTCTTCAGATAGGCAGCGAAATCATCAGGAAGGGTGCTCTCGACGATCGCCCGTGCAGCGGCGTCCACGTCGTACGGCACGCGCACGATCTCCACCGACACCGCCGAGCCATCCACCCCGAGCAACACCCAGCCAGCACGCGGATCGCCGTCCTTCGGCCGGCCGACGCTGCCTGTGTTCACGAAGTGGATGTCGCCGACGACGCGATGCCACGCCCGGTGCGTGTGCCCCACGCACACCACGTCGCCCGCCCGCGCACCGAGCCCCGCACCCAGCGACGCGAGGAATTCATCGCTCCGCTGTTCGTGCACGTAGACCGTGTTCAATGCGTGATTCCCGTGCACGAGCCGGATCGTCGGGCCGGCCAGGTGCCCTCCAAGCGGCCGGATGTCGAGCCGGAAGGGAAGGCTGCCGAGGTACCGCTTGCTCTCGGCCGAAGTTTGCTCGAGGGTCCACGCGTAGCTCTCGTGCGCGAGCTCCTCCTGCCGTGGGTCCTCGTAGCGGCAGCCGCAGTGCGCGTAGGCCGTCGCGGTCGTCGAGTCGTAGTTGCCGGCGACGCCGGGGATCGACTCGGCGCGGATCCGCTCGACCACCTCGTTGGGCCAGGGCGCGTAGCCCACGAGGTCGCCCAGGTGAAAGCGACCGTCGAACGGACCGCGTGCGGCGATGTCGACCAGCACGGCCTCGAGCGCCGGCAGGTTGGCGTGCACGTCGGAGAGGAGCGCGTAGCGCACGGGGCTAGCGCCTCCCGAGGCGTTCGACGTGACGTGGCATGTCGGGCATGCGGGGAATGTAACAGGTTTTCTTGATGCGCGCCGCTGAGGGCGCGAAGGTGACTGCGCTCGCGCCGCGTGGGTTGTGCTGGACGAACGAGCCGAATCCCTACACCCCCATGCACATGTTCACGCGCATCTTCCCGCGATTCTGCGTCGCCACGCTCTCCCTCGTCGCGGCCTGTTCGAGCACCACCGAGCCCGATACTGGCAAGCCAGGCCCGACGCTCGATGCTCTCCCGCGTGCGCTGACCAGCGGCGAACAGAAGGTGATCGGTGCGGCGAACGACTTCTCCTTCGCGCTGTTCCGCCAACTGAGCGCGGTGCGATCGGACAACAACGTCTTCACCTCACCGCTCAGCGCGTCGATGGCGCTCGGCATGGCGATGAACGGCGCGGCCGGCACGACCTACGACGAGATGCGCTCCACGCTCGGCTTCGATGCGGGCGCGACGGAGACCGACATCGGCACGAGCTACAAGTCGCTCATTACCCTGCTGCGCGGGCTCGATCCGAGCGTCGACTTCCGCATCGCGAATTCGATCTGGTACCGGACCGGCTTCCCCGTGGAGCCGGCCTTCCTCGACGCGAACCGCAACTGGTTCGACGCCCAGGCGAGCGCCCTCGATTTCGCCAGCCCGACCGCGGTGCCCACGATCAACAACTGGGTCAGCACGTCGACGGCGGGGAAGATTCCGACGATCCTCGACGACACCAGGGGTGAGCAGGTCATGTTCCTGATCAACGCGATCTACTTCAAGGGCAGCTGGCGCACGAAGTTCGATCCGGCGCGTACGGTCGATGCGCCATTCAAGGGCGTCGCCGGGGATCAGCCGACGAAGCTGATGCACCGCGATGGTATGATTCGCCATCTCCAGGCGGCAGACTTCGCGGCGGTGGATCTGCCGTACGGCAATTCCGCGTACTCGATGACGGTCGTGCTGCCGAACGAGGGAAAGAGCGTCGACGCGGTCGCCGCGTCGCTCCAGAGCGCCGCGTGGGCAGGGTGGATGGGCCAGTTCCACCACGCCGACGTGGATCTCTATCTCCCGCGGTTCAAGCTCGAGTGGCAGCGCATGCTCATCCCCGACCTGCAGGCGCTCGGCATGCGCGCCGCGTTCGTGGACGGTGGGGCCGACTTCAGCCGGATGTCGTCGCTCGGCCGGCAGCTCTTCATCAGCCTCGTGAAGCAGAAGACCTACGTCGACGTGAACGAGGAAGGGACCGAAGCGGCGGCCGTGACGAACGTCGGGATCAGCCTGACCTCCATGCCCGCTCGGAGCACCTTCCGTGTCGACCGGCCGTTCGTGTTCGTGATCCGTGAACGGCTGTCTGGAACGATCCTGTTCATGGGGAAGATCGTGCGAATGCCGTGATGCAACCAAGGGATTTTTTTCTGGCTGCGGTGGAGAGATCGCTCCGGCCCCCACGGAGCGATCGGGCTATTTCCGTTCAATCCGCCAAGATCCGCGTTCTCGCCGTTGTGACGCCAGTAGAACCTCCGGCATCCGAAGGCGTCGGCATAGTGATCTGTCCCCGTTCGCGCTCCACTCTTGGGACGCTGCCTCGCCTCGCCTAACTTCGATCGATGGCGCAGACGGATGCGACGAGCCGGGAGCATGATCTTGAGATCCTCAACGCGCTCGCGCGCGAGCTGAGTCACTCGCTCGAGCTCGAGCGCGTGCTCGAGACCGCACTCCGCACGGTTGCCGAGCTGCTCGGGCTCGATACGGGATGGGTCTGGCTCATGGACGAGGGATCGCAGACGCCGCGGCTCGCCGCCACGCGCAACCTCCCACCAGGGCTCGTCGAGCACGCCGACCTGATGCTCGGCGAATGCTACTGCCTCACGACCTACGAGGCCGGAGACCTGCGCGGCGCGGCGAACGTCAACGTCGTGTGGTGCACGCGGCTGGGAAAGCTGCGCGAGGGCGCGAACGACCTCCAGTACCATGCCAGCATCCCACTGTACGCTGACGAGCGCCGCCTGGGCGTGCTGAACGTCGCGAGCCGCGATTGGCGCGCACTGTCCGACACCGACCTGAATCTGCTCTACACCATCGGCGCCCTCGTCAGCCTCGCGATCGAGCGCACGCGATTGGCGGAGCGCGAGGCGCGACTCGCCGCGGTGGAGGAGCGGAATCGCATCGCGCGCGATCTTCACGACACGCTCGCGCAATCGCTCGCCGCGATCGCGCTGCAGCTGGAGACGGCGCACGTCCTGGCCGAGCGTGGCGATGCCGGGCGCGCCGCCGCGACGATCGAGCGGAGCCTGAGCCTCACGCGGGGCGCACTCGACGACGCCCGCCGCTCGGTGCTCGAGCTGCGCGCATCGCCGCTCGATGGGCAGGGGCTCGTCGCCGCGATCCGGGCCGCCGCGAGTGGCCTTCGAGACCGCGAGGGGCGCCTACTCGAGGTCGCGATCAATGGCGTCGGCGAGGCCGATGCACTGCCAGCGGCAGTGGAGACCGGTCTGTTCAACATCGCGCGCGAGGCGCTCACCAACGTCGCGCGCCACGCCGGGACGCGCTCTGCTGCCGTGACGCTGACGCGGCGCGGCGATCAGGTCGCGATGTGTGTCGCCGACCAGGGTATCGGCTTCGACATCGGTGCGGTGCCGTCGAACCGATTTGGATTGGTTGGCATGAGCGAGCGGGCACGCCTGCTCAGCGGCACCCTCGAGCTGTCGAGCGCACCAGGGCAGGGTACGGCGATCGTCGTGAACGTGCCCGTGCGCGCCGGTGTACCGCGCGCGGAGGAGGGATGAGCGAGAGCGCGGGTTCAACGATTCGCGTCGCCGTGGCCGACGACCATCCGGTCGTGCGCGACGGGCTCGTCGCCATGCTGCACGCTGAGCCGGAGTTCGACGTCGTCGGCGAGGCGGCGTCGGGTGCCGAGGCGGTGAGCCTGGTCGAGCGCCTCGCGCCGGATGTGCTGCTGCTCGACCTCGAGATGCCCGGGCTCGACGGCGTCGGCGTGCTGCGTCGGCTGCGCGAGCTCGGCTCGCCTACGCGAGCGATCGTGTTCACCGTCTTCGACACGGACGAACGGATCATCGGCGCCGTCGAAGCGGGGGCGTCGGGCTATCTGCTCAAGGGCGTCCCGCGCGCCGAGATCTTCTCGGCCATCCGCATCGTGCACGGTGGTGGATCACTGCTTCAGCCGGTCGTCGCCACCACGGTGCTGCGACACGTCGCGGCGCGTGGCCGAGCCACCGACCCGGCCGCCGACCCGGCGCCCGTTGTGCTCACGCGCCGCGAAACGAGTGTGCTGGAGCATCTCGCTCGCGGCCGCAGCAACAAGCAGATCGCCGCCGCGCTCGGCGTGAGCGAGCGCACGGTGAAGTTCCACGT
>DATFOL010000638.1:0-30745 GCA_035265545.1 Gemmatimonadaceae bacterium
GGCGCCGGTGGAAGCGCCCCAGCTCCAGGAACGGCTGCGCAGTCTGCTGGCGACTTGCCTCGAGGACAACCGCCAGGCGTGGGAGCTTCGCGCTGGTGGCGAGTGGGTCCAGCGCAAGCCGGCGGGCGAGGTGCGAGCGACACACGTGCGCCTGCTCGCCGATTCGTGGGGCCGGTCTCCGGAGGCTGTGCGCGGTGAGATCAGCGCACTGGGCGAGACACCGCTGCGTCAGTCCACCGGCGACTGATCGGCGGCGCGCCCTCGGCTCATTCTGCGTCAGGCGCCGTGTCCTCGGATGAGAGCACCGTGCCGTCGGCGGCGACGATCTCCACCGGAATTCCCGCGATCGCGGCGAGCAGCTGCGACTTGCGGTGCGCGCCCCAGAGCTCGAGACGAAGCACGCCCGCGCCCTTGGCCGGGCTGGGCGCGATGCGAATCGCGCGCTGAAGCCAGCGCACCCGTACGTCGCCCACTGCTCCGACGTGTCCTCGATCGAGGCCGTCGGCTACTCGCAGGATCGCCGACAGACGCGTGATGCGATCGCGGAGCGCCTTGTCGAGCTCACCGAAGTTTCGATGCTTTCGCTTCGGCGGGTTGCCGCGGTGATAGCGGGCTACATTCGCGATCACGACCTGTTCGATCGGTGCGATGCCGAGCAGCTCGGCGTGGACGATCAGGTGATACGAATGCTTGTGGTGCCGGTCGTAGTTGATGTGATATCCGACGTCGTGCAGAAGCGCCGCGTCTGCTAGCGTAGCGCGGTCCTCGGTCTGGCAGCCGATGCGCGCACCGAAGGAGTCGAAGAGTCGGAGCGCGAGCCGTCGGACCTGCGTCGCGTGCAGCTCCTCGTAGTGACAACGCTCGGCGAATTCGCGCACGGACCGCTCGCGAGCTGCGCCCGGGTCGGCGACGGTCGGGGTCACGCGCGCGAGCTCGAGGAGGAGGCCTTCGCGGATCCCATAGCGGGACACGGTCAGCTCACGGGACTCGAGGCGGGCCAGCACTTCGGCCGCCACCGCGAGCCCGGCGACGATGATGTCGGCGCGCTCCGGATTGAGCCCGGGGACTTCACGGCGCTCCTGCGGAGTCAGCGCGAAGAGTGCGTCGAGGATGTGCTCCACGTCCACGCGCGGCACTCCAGTTTCGTGGACGTTCCGCGCGGCGAGCATCCCATGACGCGCGAGATGGATGGAGGCGAGGTTGGTGAAGGTGCCGCCTGAGCCGATGACCTGCGCACCGCGCCAGTCGCGCTTCGACACGACGTCACGCAGACCATTGCGCACGTCGCGCCGCAGACGTCTGAGCGACTTCGATGTGGCCCCGTCGCGCAGATACCGCTCGGTAAGACGGAGCGCACCGAACGGCAGGGAGATCAGGTCGTCGAGCACGCCGTCCGCGGCGAGCGCCAGCTCGAGCGAGCCCCCACCGATGTCCATGACCACCGTGCGTCCGACGCCGAGGTCGAAGTGCGCGAGCGCGCTGAGATACGAGAGCCGCGCCTCGTCTTCCCCGCCGATGACGCGGATCTGGAGGCCGGCCTCCTGGCGGACGCGCGCCACGAACTGGTCGGCGTTCTCGGCGTCGCGCACCGCGCTCGTCGCCACCGCCTCCACGCGCGTGGCCCCGAGCTGGCGTGCGAGCGTCGCCATGCGCGCGATCGCCTCGGCGGCGCGCGCCATTGCCTGGGTGCCGAGCAGGCCCGTCCCGTCGAGATCGGCGCCGAGTCGGGGCGCCTCCTTCATCTCGTCGACCACCGTGATCACGCCGTCGGCGGTGACGTCCGCGACGATCTGACGGACCGAGTTGGACCCGACGTCTATGGCGGCGATGCGGCGCGGCTGAGGGTTGGAGGGCAAGGACGCGGTGAGGTGGTGAGTTGGCTAGTTGGTTAGATGGTCGGTGAGCTAGTGAACTAACGGCCCTGGTCACGACCAGCGTGGAAGCCCAAACTCGAGGCCTCCGCGCTCGTTCGTTGCCAGGGCCGTCAACCTACCAATCAACCCGCCAACCAACCAGCCATCCAACTCACCAACTCACCAGTCAGGCTCCTCCGAAAACGACTGCGGCCCCCGGAACCCCCCCTCCGTGCTTGATGTTCTTCCCCTCGGCCAGGAACACTGCATCCTCACCGATGTTCGTCGCGAGGTCGGCCACGCGCTCGAGGTTCCGGCTCACGAGGAGGTACTCGAGCGACGGATTGATCGTCCGTGGGTCGGCCATCATGTGGGTGAGCAGGATGCGGAATACCGACTCGTGCAGGGCGTCCACCTGGTCATCGCGCGAGCACACGTCGCGGCCGAGCGCGCCGTCGGCGCGCAGGAAGGCGTCGATCGCGTCGCTGAGCATGGCGCGCGCGCGGCGCGCCATGTCCTCGATCTCGGGGTCGGGCGTGATCGTGGTGCGCAGCGAGATGAGCCGCTGCGCCGTCTGGGCGATGTTGACGGCGTGATCGCCCACGCGCTCCAGATCGCTGGTCACCTTGATGGCGCTGACGATGAAGCGGAGGTCGCGCGCCATCGGCTGCTGAAGGGCGAGCAGCTCGAGCGCCGCCGCCTCGATCTCCAGCTCCATCGCGTCGACTTCCTTGTCGCCAGCGATCACGGCGTCGGCCTTCCCCTGGTCCTTGTCGAGCAGCGCTTCGACCGACAGCTCGACCAGCGCCTCGGCTCTCTCGGACATGGCGAGCAGGCGCCGATTGAGCGCGGCGAGCTGGTCGTGGAAATGGCGGAACGGGACGTCAGGGCTCATCCGAATCTCCCGGTGATGTACGCTTCGGTGCGCTCCTCGCGTGGGCTCGTGAAGAGTCGTTGCGTCTCTCCCATCTCGACCAGGCGGCCGAGGAAGAAGAACGCCGTGCGGTCGGAGATTCGCGCGGCCTGCTGCAGGTTGTGGGTCACGATGACGATCGTCAGCTCGCGCTTCAGCTCGTAGACGAGCTCCTCGACCTTCTGCGTGGCGATCGGGTCGAGCGCGGAGGCCGGCTCGTCGAGCAGCAACACCTCGGGATCGTTTGCGAGCGCACGAGCGATGCACAGGCGCTGCTGCTGCCCGCCGGAAAGCGTGAGCGCGCTGTCGCGGAGGCGGTCCTTCACCTCGTCCCACAGTGCGGCGCGACGCAGCGCCGACTCGACCATCCCATCGAGGTCGGCACGCTTCGGGTTCGCGTTGATCCGAGGACCATACGCCACGTTGTCGTAGATCGACTTGGGGAAGGGATTCCAGCGCTGGAAGACCATCCCGACCCGTTGCCGCAAGGTCACGACGTCCATCCCCTTCTGATAGATGTTCTCTCCGTCGAGACGAATCTCTCCGGAGCGCCGAGCGCCCGGAATGAGCTCGTTCAATCGGTTGATCGACCGAAGGAAGGTGGACTTGCCACACCCCGACGGTCCGATGAACGCGGTGACGGCGCGCGGCGCGATGGAGAGGTTGATGTCGTACAGCGCTTGGGTCTTGCCGTACCAGAAGTCGAAGCGCTCGACCTCGATCTGACCTGTCGGCGGCGCGGCCGGCAGGGTGGCGGGGGCGGGTCGCAGGGCGGCGCTCATCCGAACCGTCCCGTGATGTAGGCTTCCGTTCGCGAATCCGACGGCGTCGTGAAGATGACGCGCGTGGACGCGGTCTCCACCATCTCGCCGGACAGCATGAACACCGTCCGATCGGAGACGCGAGCCGCCTGCTGCATGTTGTGGGTGACGATGATGATGGTCATCGACTTCCGGAGCTCGTAGACGAGCTCCTCGACCTTCTGGCTGCTGAGTGGGTCGAGCGACGCGGTGGGCTCGTCGAGGAGCAGCACGTGCGGCGCCGTGGCGAGCGCGCGGGCGATGCAGAGCCGCTGCTGCTGGCCACCAGAGATCCCCGTCGCGCTGGTCTTGAGGCGGTCCTTCACCTCGTCCCACAACGCGGCCTGTCTCAGTGCGCGCTCCACGACCTCGTCGACCTGCCGGCGGTCGAGCCGCTCGCCGGGCTGCACGCGCAATCCGGCGGCGACGTTGTCGCGGATTGACATCGTGGGGAAGGGCGTCGGGCGCTGGAACACCATGCCGACATGCCGTCGCAGCGCGATCGGGTCGACACCCTTCTCGTAGATGTTCTGGCCGTGAAAGAGCACCTCGCCCTCGACGCGAGCGATCGGAATCGTCTCGTGCATCCGGTTGAGGCACCGGAGCAGGGTGGACTTTCCGCAGCCGGAGGGTCCGATGATCGCCGTGACCTCGTTGGCGAGGAAATCGAGCGACACGTCTCGCACGGCCTTCGTCGCGCCGAAGTACGCGGAGAGCGCCCGCGTCCGCATCGCGAGCGCCGGTTCGCTTGCCGGCGCGCGGGCCGGAGCCATCATCGGTGCGGCCGCGCGAGCCGCCGACGACGCCTCAGTCATGGCCACCGCTGACCCGGGCGCGCGTCGCGACGCGCGCGAGGATGCTGATCACGAGCACGAGACCGATGAGCACCAGGGCACCAGCCCAGGCCTGCGCGTGCCACTCGTCGTACGGGCTGATCGCGTAGGTGAACACCTGCAGCGGGAGCGCGGCGATCGGCTGGTTCACCTTCGTGGACCAGAACTGGTTGCCGAACGCGGTGAAGAGCAGCGGCGCCGTCTCACCCGCCACCCGTGCGACAGCGACGAGCACGCCGGTTACGATGCCGCCGAGGGCCGTGCGGAGCACGATCTGGAGGGACGTGCGCCATCGCGGATAGCCGAGCGCGAGCGCCGCCTCGCGCAGCGCCTGCGGCACGGTGCGCACCATCTCCTCCGTCGTCCGGGTCACGAGCGGGATCATCATGGCGCCGATGGCGACGCCGCCCGCGAGCGCCGAGAAGTGGCCAAACGGGCGCACGAGGAACTGCCAGGCGAAGATCCCCATCACGATCGACGGCAGTCCATTGAGGACGTCGGCGAGAAACCGTACGAGATTGGCCAGACGCGTTCCTCTGCGCTCGGCGAGGTAGAGACCCGCGCCGATCCCGACCGGCAGCCCGACGGCGGAGGCGATGGCGATCAGGATCAGCGTTCCCACGATCGCGTTCGCCATGCCGCCGCCCGGGTCTCCGACCGGCTTCGGCATGTTGGTGAAGAAATCGAGCGACAGCGCGCTGGCGCCCTGCTTGAGCAGGTACAGCAGGATGGCGATCAGCGGAACGATCGCCAGCGCCGCGGCGATGCACGTCAGTGCGATCATGACGACGCTCGTCCCACGCCGGCGGGCGAGCCCGCGCGCTCGGGGCCGCGCCATGGGATGTGCGACAGTCCCGGTCCCCGTCATGCCCGACTCCCGCTACCCGTCTGCCACACGAGCCAGCGCGCTATTGCGTTGACGACGAGGGTGATGACGAACAGCACGAAGCCGACGGCCATGAGCGCGGAGAGATGCAGGTCGGTGGTCGCCTCGGAGAACTCGTTCGCGATCAGCGACGCCATCGTGTAGCCCGGTGCGAACAGCGACGCCGAGAGCTCGTGACGGTTCCCGATCAACATCGTGACCGCCATCGTCTCGCCGAGGGCGCGGCCGAGCCCCAGGATGATGCCGCCGATGATGCCCGAGCGCGCATAGGGTACCACCGCCCCGGTGATCGCCTCCCATCGTGTCGCGCCGAGCGCGAGCGCCGCTTCCCGCTGTGAGCGCGGCACGGCCATCAACACCTCGCGCGACACCGCGGCGATGTACGGCAGCACCATGATCGACAGGATCAGACCGGCGGCGAGCATGCTCGGCCCATATGCCGGCCCACTGAAGAACGGCGTGGCGCCGAGATGCAGCGTGTCGCGGAGGAAGGGCATGAGCTGCTCGCGAAGCACCGGGAGCAGGAAGAAGACTCCCCACAGCCCGTATACGACGCTGGGAACGGCCGCCAGCAGATCGATCAGAAACGACAGCGGCTGGCGCAGCCAGGAAGGCGAGAAGTCGGACAGGAAGATCGCACCGCCGAGCGCCAGCGGCGTCGCGATGACCAGCGCGATGATCGAGGTGATGATCGTGCCGGCGATCGCCGGCGCCGCACCGAACTGTCCGGCTACGGGATCCCACGCGCTCGACGTGAGGAACTCCAGGCCGAACTGCCGGAGGGCAGGCCATGCCGCGACCCCCACCTCGAGGAAGATCAGCAGCAGCAGGATCGGGACGCACAGCGCGAAGCCGAGAATCGCCGCGCGGTAGATCCGGTCGGCGACGACCGTTCCTTCGATGGAGATGCGCGCCGGTCCGCTCCCGGAACCGGCGTGAGGCGCGGCGAGGCTCGGAACGGGCCTGGACTCCGGCGACGATGCGATGGCTGGCAGCGAGGGGGTCGGCATCTATAGGGTGGAAGCTCTCCGGGGCGCGTCTCGACTCAATGCGGCGCGTGTAACGGTCATGTCACAGCGCGCCCGAGGCGATTCGGGCCGGTTGGGGCGGCTCGCACCGAGGGCCGTTACGCGATCGCAACAATCCCTGCGTTGCGATCGTGACCGCGTCCGAGGATGTTGTTACAAACCGCGCTCGAGCATGGCGCGACCTTCGTGACCACAGTCGCCCCATCGATCCGATCATCCATGTGCATCGTCCCGCGTAGATCGCTGGCGTTCATCGCGTTGCTCGTGGCCGGACCACTCGCCGCGCAGAGCTCCACATCAGGCGCCGGCGGCGGCCCGCCGAACACAGACTCGACCCGCGCCCCTGCCGCGGCGCCGGCCCAACAGAAGACGCCTTCAGCGCCCGCGTTGAGCTTCTCCGGGGTCATCTTCGGCAGCTACAACTACCAGCTGCCCACCACGCCCGCGCAGCCGCGGAATCAGACGAACAACTCGTTCATCGCCGATCGCGCGTATCTCACCTTTCGGATGGCGGCGGGTGATCGCACGAGCATCCGCATCACGACGGACGTCTTCCAGAGCGCCGACTCGACGGGCAATGCCTACACGGTGCGCGCCAAGTACGCCTTCCTGCAGTATGAGGCGCCCAAGATGGCCAATGGCGCACAGGTCACCGGCCGCATCGGGATTCTGCAGAACGTGGTCATCGAGCACATGGAGAACTTCTGGCCGCGGTACCTGAGCCAGGCGGCGACCGAGCGCGCTGGTTACTTCTCCTCCGCCGACGTCGGTCTCGCGACGCTGATCACCCTTCCGAACAAATGGGGCGAGGTCTACGCCAACATCGTGAACGGACCGGGATACACCGCACGCGAACGGGATCGCTTCAAGGATTTCGCGATCCGCCTCACGCTCACGCCGCTGCTCGACAGCCCAGCGAGCTCGCTCCTGCAGACCTTCACCATCACGGCCTGGGGTTACAAGGGCGCCCTTGCGAGCAGCTTCGTGAACGGTGGCCCCGGGCAGGTCGGCGCCGTGGGCGAGTCGCTCGACCGCAGCCGTGCCGGCGTGTTCGTCGGCATCCGCGATCCTCGGCTCGTGCTTGGCGGAGAGCTCGCGCAGCGGCACGATGGGGGCGAGGCCGGTCTGAACACGCCGGTGTCGCCGCGTGCCGTGACGACGACTACCGGCCGGCTGCTCTCCGGGATCGCCGTCGTCCGGCCGCTCGCCTTCGCCAACGAGAGCGGCAAGTCGCCGTTCGGCCTCGTGGGACGCTATGACCGGATCACGCCGACGGTGGCCACCACCGGGTTCGCGACGCCGCCGGCATCGTCCAACGCCTACCACACGCTGATCGCCGGCATGTTTCTGGATATCTCCCAGAAGGCGCAGCTGGCGCTCGACTATCAGGAGTCGCTCGCCTCGAGCAACGGGGTCTCCGCGGCTCCGCCGAGTCCGAGCAAGGGCTACTACGCGCACTTCGTCGTGAACTTCTGATCGGTAGCTCACCTCCTCACGGCACCCTCCGATGGTCGATTCGTCATCCTATCTCGACGTCCTCTCTCAGCTGACACCACGTCAGGATCGGATCGAGGACGCGCTGGTTGGCGCCCTCGCATCGGGAGCGACGAGAAGCACGCTTCGCGAGATCGTGCACGCGTACACCGACCTGCAACGCCTGCAGGGGATCTCGCCGGAGCGCATCATCCTGTCGCTCAAGTCGCTCGTGCGGCGTGCCGCTCCGCGAATGCCGGCCTACGCGGACTCGCTCGCGGGTGATTCGCCGGAGGATCGGTTGACGTTGATCGTCCGCTGGTGTTCGGTGCGGTGCTATAGATCGGACCGTGGCGGTCCGCCCGAGCGCGGAGAGCGCCTCGCGCCGACCTGACGCGAAGATCGGCCGTCGGTGCGGTGGCTCAGAGGAACATCCCGGTGAGCGCCGCGCTCCGCCCGCCGAACTGCTCTCCGAGCGACGCTCTCGTTTCGGCGAGGCCGTCTTCCACCATGGTGGCGACGAGTTGTTCGGAGGCGAACGAGAGCCGGAACACACCCTGCCGCGACTCCCGCCAGTAGCGGATGAGGGCGCGCACCGTATCCATCGCGCCATCCTCGAACAGGGTCACCGCCTTCAGATCCAGGCGCAGCGTTCGGACGTGCTTCGGGATGTCGCGGCAGACGCCGCGCAACGGAAAGGCGTCGGCGCTGGTGAGCGTGCCAGAGAGGTACAGCGTGGCTGATGCGTCGCTCACTTCGAGCGCGTGCGCCAATCGAGTCGTCATGATGTCGAGCCCCGTTGAGGTGTGCTCGAATGCTCGTCGGTATCGGCAACGATGCTGGCAGGGACAGACGACGGTCGTGTAACGGTTCGGCTGCCGTCGGCGCGTCAGGTCGAAAGGAGCACGCTGATCGTCGTCCCCTGTCCGGCGGCGCTCGTCGCCTCGATCCGGCCGCCGTGCGCGTCGACGAGGTGGCGCACGATCGCCAGACCCAGCCCAGTACCTCCCTCCGCGCGGGATCGGCCGGCGTCGACTCGATAGAAGCGCTCGAAGATCCGTGGCAGGTGCTCGGGCGCGATCCCGATCCCCGTGTCGGAGACGTCGAGCCACACGCCTCCGTCGACGGAGCGCGTGCTCACCGTGACGCTTCCTTCGCGGGTGTAGCGCACCGCGTTCTCGACGAGGTTCGTGAGGATCTGCCGGAAAGCGGTCGGGTCCACCCGAACGTGCGTCGCATCCGGCGCGACGCGCGACACGAGGGCGAGGTCCTTCTTCGCCGCCGCAGCCTGCACGGCGGTGAAGACGTCCCTCACCGTGCCCGCGACGTCGACGCGCATTGCGTTCGGGCGCCAGCCGCCGCTCTCGATGCGAGACAGGTCGAGCAGGTCGTCCACGATGCGCTGCATGCGGGTGGCGTTCTCGTGGATCGTCTCGACGAAACGGCGGCGCTGCTCGGGCGGAATGCCGTCATCGAGCAGGGTCTCCGCGTAGCCGCTCACCGCGGTGAGCGGCGTCTTGAGCTCGTGCGATACGTTCGCCACGAAGTCGCGGCGGATCGTCTCGAGGCGCCGCAGCGTCGTGAGATCGAGCACGGTGACCACGCCGCCCCCGGTGAGCAGCGGCCGCGAGGCCACCGCGACAGTGCGTTCGTGCAGGCTCACCTCCGCCGGCGCCGTGCTCACTCCCGCCATCGCCTGCTCGATCGCCTCGCGGAGCGCGTACTCCCGGGGCAGCAGCTCGCGCGGGAAGGGAAGCGGCATCGTCGCACCGAGGAGCGACCGGGCACGCTGGTTCATCCGGATCACCATCCCGCGCTCGTCGATGGCCAGCACGCCCTCCTCGAGCGATTCGAGCACCGCGGTCATCAGGAGGTCGTCGGCCTCGAGCGCGTTCAGACGGTGCGCGAGCTGCTCCGTCATGCGGTGCAGCGCCGTCGCGAGGTCGCCCACTTCGCCCGGTGCCGACAGCGCGGGGCGGCGACTGAGGTCGCCCGCCGCGATCGCGCGTGCCTCGTCGCGCAGCTCGACCACCGGCTGTGAGATGCTTCGCGCGAACAGCGACGCCAGCGCGAGCGCGCCAAGCAGCGCGAGCACCCCGCTCACCAGCACGTCGCGCTGCGCGCCTCGCACGATCTCGTCGAGGCTGCGCGTCGTGAGCGACACGCGCACGTAGCCGAGGGAATGGCGCTGTGCGACGTAGAGCTCCTCGTCGCCCGCCGACGCGCTGTGGCGCCGCGAGGCGCCCTGCCCGCTGGTGCGCGCCGCCACGATCTCCGGGCGGTTGAGATGGTTCTCGAGTTGACGGCGTGCCTCGGGGCCGAAGTCAGTATCGCCGACGACCATGCCCGTACTGTCGATGAGCGTGACGCGGTAGCCCAGCGCGTCGCCCGCACCGTGCGCCAGCGAGTCGGGGTCGCGGCCCGGCTGCCACTCGGCTGCGATCACCCGCCCGACGCGACTCAGTTCGTCGCGCTTCTCCTCGACCAGCCGATTGCGTAGGCGTCCCCCCGCGATGAGGACCACCGCGGCCACCAGCGTCGTGACGACGATCAGAGAGCCGGCGAGGAGCCGCCGCGCCAGCGTCACGCCTGTCTGCTCTGGGGCACGCGCAGTCGATAGCCGAATCCGCGGACTGTCTCGATCATGTCTCCCGCCACGCCGAGCTTTGCGCGCAGCCGCTGCACGTGCATGTCCACGGTGCGCGTCTGGATGTCGGGCGCCGCTTCCCACACTGTCTCGAGCAGGTGGGCGCGACCCTGCACGCGCCCCCGGCGCTCAGCGAGCGTGAGCAGGAGCTTGAACTCGGTGGGCGTGAGGTCGACCGCCTCGCCGTCGACCTTCACCTGATGCGCGCCCAGGTCGATCTGCAGGGGCCCGAGCTGCAACCGGTCGCCGCTCGTGGCGCCGCCTGCGCTGACGCGCCGCAGGATCGCGCCGACGCGGAGCACGAGCTCCTGCGGGCTGAACGGCTTCGTGAGGTAGTCGTCGGCGCCCAGCGACAGACCCTGGATGCGGTCCGGCTCCTCGCGCCGCGCCGTGAGCATCAGCACAGCCACGTCCGCGGTGGCGTCGTTGGCGCGCAGCTGCTCGAGCACCTCGTAACCCGTCATGCCCGGCAGCATGAGGTCGAGGATGACGAGTGCGGGCCGCTCGCGCCGCACCGATTCGAGCGCGTCCGTCCCCGAGCTCGCGGTCGCGACGCGGTACCCCGACTTCGCGAGATGATACGCGACGAGGGCGACGATGTCCGGCTCGTCGTCCACCACGAGCACGCGCTCGCCACTCGGCGTCGGCGGCATCACGCGGTCGCCGGCTGCAGGCGCCGGGCGATCTTCGCCACGATCATCTCGATCGCCACCGAGTTCTTGCCACCACGGGGGACGATCACGTCCGCATAACGCTTGCTCGGCTCCACGAACTCCAGGTGCATCGGCTGCACGGTCGAGAGGTACTGGTCGAGGATCTCGGGGAGCGGACGGCCACGCTTGGCCATGTCGCGACGGATGCGGCGAATCAGCCGGATGTCGGCATCCGCATCCACGAACACCTTCACGTCGCACAGGTCGCGCACTCGCGCCTCGACGAACAGCAGGATACCGTCGACCACGATGACGTCGGCGGGAGGGATGCGCACGACGTCCGAGCTGCGCACGTGGGCGTGGAAGTCGTACACCGGCTTGTCGATCGCACGACCTTCGGAGAGGTCGGTCAGCTGCCGCACGAGCAGTTCCCAGTCGAACGCGTTCGGGTGGTCCCAGTTCACGGTCCGGCGCTCCTCGATCGGGAGGTGCGCATGGTCGAGGTAGTAGGCGTCCATGTCGAGCAACGCCGCCGAGGCATTTCCCAGCGCCGCGGCGACGTTGCGCGCCACCGTGCTCTTCCCGGAGCCGGAGCCTCCCGCGACGCCGATGATCAGTGGCTTCATCGGCATCCGGCCGCGCCCGGCTCCGTCAGGTCGCGAGGAAAGGTCGCGGATTCGTCCGGGGAGGTGCAGAGGGCCAGCGTCACGATCCTGTATCGGGCGAGAGGACGACGCTTCAAGTGTGTCCGGGCACCCGAGGTGCGTCAACCAGAGCCCGCTCCCAGGGGTCCCGACGGCCAGGTAGCTTCTTCGGATGCGGATCAGAACCCTGCTCGCCATGCTCGCGCTCGCGACGACTGCGTGCACGCACCCGTCCGTCGTCACGGCCGGGGCCGAGGGCCCGGCCGGATCGCTCGAGCTCGTGGTGGCGGCCACCACTGATATCCACGGTCGCGTGCGAGGCTGGAACTACGACCTCAACGCGGCGGACCCCGCGGTCGGGCTCGCTCGCGCAGCCACAATCGTCGATTCGCTGCGTGCCGAGACCGGTGATCGCGTCGTTCTGGTGGACGCCGGTGACATCATCCAGGGCAACGCACTCGGTTTCGTCGCGGCCCGGGTGAGTCCAGGGGACGCGCCGCACCCTGTGATGGCGGCGATGAACGCGATGCGCTACGACGCGGCCGCCGTCGGCAATCACGAGTTCAACTACGGCGTCCCATTCCTCGAGCGTACGGCGAGCCAGGCCCGCTTTCCGCTGCTTGCCGCCAACGCGCGCCGTCCCGACGGAAGCCGCGCATTCCGTGGCTGGACGATCGTCGAGCGTGGCGGGGTGAAGGTCGGCATCGTCGGCGCCACCACGCCGGGCTCGATGGTGTGGGACCGCGACAACCTGCGCGGACGCGTGGTCGTCGGTGACATCCTGCCGGCGGTCCGCGAGGCCGTGGGCGAAGCGCGCCGAGCCGGTGCGCAGGTGGTCGTGGTGACGATGCACAGCGGACTGGCCGAGCCGGCGACCTACGACACCGTCGCGACCGGCCTGCCAAGCGACAACGTCGCTGCCCGCGTTGCGCGCGAGGTGCCGGGCATTGATCTCATCGCCTATGGCCACTCGCACAAGGAGATGGCCGACACGACGATCAACGGCGTGCTGCTCATGCAGGCGAAGAACTGGGTGCAGAGCGTCGCGATCGCGAACCTGCGACTCGTCCGCGAAGGCAGCGGCTGGCGAGTCGCGTCGAAGTCGTCGCGAATCCTGCGGACGGCGGGGCACGCGGAATCACCGGCCGTGATCGCCGCGACCGAGTCCGCGCACCGCGCCACCATCGCGTGGGTGACGACGCCGATCGGCCGCACGGACGTCGTCTGGCGCGCCGACTCCGCTCGGGTCGTCGACACGCCGCTTCTCGACTTCGTGCTCGAGGTGCAGCGTCGCGCCGCGAACGCCGACCTCGCGGCCGCGGCAGCCTTCTCGCTCGACGCCTCGATCGACTCCGGCGCGATAACCGCGGCTCGGATGCAGGCATTGTATCCGTACGACAACACCCTCCGCGCGGTGCGGATCACCGGTCGGCAGCTCCGGGAATATCTCGAGCAGAGCGCGCGGTACTTCCGCACCGATGCCAATGGCACGCCATCAGTGAACGCGGACGTTCCCGGTTACAACTTCGACGTGGTGGCTGGCGCCGACTATGTGATCGATGTCTCCAGGCCGGCGGGTCGGCGCGTGACGCGTCTCGAGGTGCGCGGCCGCCCGGTCGCGCCGACGGACAGCTTCACCCTCGCGCTCACGAACTATCGTCAGACGGGCGGCGGTAGCTTCACCATGATCGCCAACGCCCCGCTTGTGTACGACAAGCAGCAGGACATCCGCCAGCTGCTCATCGACGAGGTACGACGCGTCGGCACGATCCGGCCGCAGGACTACTTCACCCGCAATTGGCGCATCGAGCCGGCGAGCGCGATCAGTGGCCTCTATGCGCAGATGCGCGGCGGCTCGGCCCGCGCCACCGCGAGCGCCGCCACGCCTGCGTCTACCCCACGCGTGGCGCGCCCGCCGCGCCCGCCGACGCGGCTCCGAATCATCGGGACCAACGACTTCCACGGCGCGCTCGAGCCGCGCACCGACAGCCGCGGCGTCCGTCGCGGCGGCGCCGCGTACCTCGCGACGGCCATCCGCCGCGCGCGTGCCGAGTGCGTTGCACCGGCATGTGAATCGCTGCTCGTCGATGGCGGCGATGAGTTCCAGGGCACCCCCGCCTCCAACCTCGCCTTCGGACGTCCGGTCGTGCGCGTGTTCGATCGGCTGGGCTATGCGGCCGCGGCCCTCGGCAATCACGAGTTCGACTGGGGCCAGGACACGCTACGCGCCCGCATGCGCGACGCGCGCTACCCGTTTCTCGGTGCGAACGTCCGCTACAAGGACGGGCGTGACGTGCCCTGGATCCGCGACGACACGCTGATCGTCCGCGGCCAGCTAAAGGTCGGCGTGATCGGCCTCGCGTCGGTGATCACCGCCCGAACGACGGCGGTGAAGAACATCGCCGACCTGCAGTTCGTCGCACCCGGTCCCATCGTCGACAGCCTCTCGCGCCGCCTGCGAGCGCGCGGCGCGGACTACGTGATCGTGCTCGCCCACGATGGTGCCTTCTGCGACCGCGCGGGCACCGCAACCTGCCGCGGCGAGATCATCGAGATCGCGCGATCGATCCGCGAGCCGGTCGACGCGATCGTCAGCGGGCACACCCATTCGCTCGTCAACGCCGACGTGAACGGCATCCCGGTGGTGCAGGCGTATTCGAGCGGTTCGGCGATCGACGTCATCGATCTCGGTCCCGACACGACCACCCATGAAGTACGGAACGTGATCGCCGACTCGCTGCCGCCGGATCCGATCATCGCGACGCTCGTGCGCGATGCGATCTCCCGAGTCGCGCCGATCGTCAACCGCCCGATCGCGAAGATCGCCGAGGAGCTCGAGGAGAAGGGGCCACAATACCCGCTCGGCAACCTGATCGCGGACGCGATGCGCGTGGAAGGGCAAGGCGACGTGGCGGTCATGAACAACGGCGGCATTCGCACCGGTCTGCACGCTGGCACGGCGACCTACGGCGAGCTGTTCGAGATCCAGCCCTTCGCCAACCTGCTGTATCGGGTGACCGTCACCGGCGCCTCGTTGCGCGCCTACTTCGAGCGCCTCGTCGCGCGACAGGAGCCACGCGTGCACGTCAGCGGGCTCACGATGACCTACGATTCCACCGCCGCGGCGGGCGCGCGGCTCGGCACGGTCACGCTGGCCAATGGTGCGCCGCTCGACACCGCCGCGCAGTACCGCGTGATCCTGAACGACTTCATGGCGCTCGGCGGCGAGGGGCTCGGATTCACCTCGGGCGCGGTCCGTACCGAGCCGCTTTCTCTCGTCGACCTCGACGCGTTCATCGCGTACCTCCGAAAGCAGCCGCAGCCCGTGCGCGCGCCGGCGGAGGTGCGCATCCTCCCGCGCAAGGCAGGTCAATGAGCGACACCGTACGTGTCTTCGTGAACGGCATTGGCTACGACGCGACGGTGGGGAGCACGGCGCTCGACGCGGTTGCCCTCCACGCCTCGGCCGATGCGGACGCGGTGCGCGCTGGCTCGCTGCTCGTCACCGACAGCCGCGGCCTGCCCATCGCGGCGGACACCCCACTGTTCAACGGCGCGGTGCTCCGGCTGATCCCGCATCGGGAACGCGACGCGTCGGACCCCGCCGCCCGGTTCGACGAATGAGTCCGCCGCCCGACCGCGAGCTGCTCCGCCTCCTGCCGAAGGCGGAGCTGCATTGCCATCTCGACGGCTCGCTGCGTCCCGAGACCATGCTCGAGCTGGGGCGCGAGCTGGGAAAGACCATGCCGGCGCACGATGCCGCGTCGCTCCGCGAGTTCATGCGCGTCGACGATGCACGCCACCTGGAGGACTACCTCGAGCGCTTCGCCATCACCCTGTCGGTGATGCAGACCGAGTCCGCCCTCGAACGAATTGCCTGCGAGCTGGCCGAGGACGCGGCGGCGGAAGGTGTCCGCTACATCGAGGTGCGCTACGCCCCGGTGCTCAACACGCGGGAAGGGCTGACCCTCGAGCAGGCCGTCGAGGCGCCCCTGCGCGGTCTCGCGCGTGCCGAGCGCACTCATGGCATCGTCGGACGGGTGATCGTCTGCGCGTTGCGGCACATGCCACAGAGCGTCTCGCAGGAGCTCGCCGAGCTGGCCGTCGCGTATCGTCACCATGGCGTCGTCGGCTTCGACCTCGCGGGCGGTGAGCTCGGTTATCCGGCCCGCCTGCACGCCGCCGCCTTCGAGTATGCACGCTCACACGATCTCGCGTGCACCTGCCACGCCGGCGAAGGCGACGATGCCTCCTCGGTGCGCGAGGCGATTCACGTGTGCGGTGCACATCGCATCGGCCACGCGACGCGGCTCATCGAGGACACGTCGCTCACCGACTTCTGCAACGATCGACGCATCCCGCTCGAGATCTGCCTCACGAGCAACGTGCAGACGCGCGCCGCGCGATCCTACGCCACGCATCCCTTCCGGGAATACTACAAGCGAGGCCTCAACGTCGTCCTCAACACCGACAACCGCCTCATGAGCGGCACCACGCTCGTCGACGAGTACGCGCATGCCGCCGCGCACCTCGACTTCACCTTCGACGAGCTGGCCGAGGTCGCGCTGAACGGCTTCGAGAGCGCGTTCCTGCCATATCCGGAGCGCGTCGCGCTCCTGGCGCGTGCGCGCGACGAGATCGCCGCGCTGCGCACCCGCTCGGCGACGTGAGCGACCCCTCTGCGTTCGGTGCCAGCGCAGCGGCCAAAGCGGCTGCGATGCTCCGAGCACGCGCGGGCGCGCACGACGACCCGGCCTTGGGCATCATCCTCGGCTCGGGGCTCGGCGGACTGGCGGGACGCATCGAGGACGCCGTCGCCGTCCCCTTCGCCGATGTGCCCGGATTTCCGACGGCTACGGTAGTCGGGCACTCCGGTCGCGTCATCCTCGGGCGTCTCGCTGGACGACCGGTCGTGGCGCTCGCCGGCCGGTTCCATATGTACGAAGGCCACTCGGCGGCGCTCGCGGGTTTTCCGGTTCGCGTCCTTCACGCGCTGGGCGCGCGAACACTGTTCGTCTCGAACGCGGCGGGAGGGATTAGCGCGGCGTTCGCGCCCGGCGATCTGATGATCATCACGGATCATCTGAACCTGATGTTCCGCAATCCGCTCGTCGGCGCAGCGGAGCCGGGAGACGAGCGCTTCCCCGACATGAGCGAGCCGTACGACCGTGCGCTCTCGGCGTTGCTGCGCCGCGAGGCGACGACGCTGGGAATCCCGATGCGCGAGGGCGTTTACTGCGGCTTGCTCGGCCCGACCTATGAGACCCCCGCCGAGGTGCGCATGCTGGCCACGCTCGGCGCGGATGCCGTGGGGATGTCCACGGTCCCCGAGGTGATCGTGGCGCGCGCGCTCGGTATGCGCGTCGCAGGCGTCAGCTGCATCACCAACTTCGCCTCGGGCACGACGCCGAATCCGCTCTCACACGCCGAAGTGCTCGAGACGACGGCCCAGGTGGCGGCTCGCTTCGAGGCGCTCGTTGAGCGGTTCGTAACGACGCTCTGAGCGGCGATCCACCGGGCGGTGGCCAAATGAGGATCCAGCGCTCAGCGCTCATACGGTAGCGTGTAACGGCGCTTGTAACGGTCCGGCGACGGCATCGAGCGTCGGGCGTGACCCAACCGTGGCGCAAGACCGGCTTTCCCGATACGCGGTGCGGCGAACTATCCAGCACAACCTGCCACGGCCTTTCTGCGCAGGCGCCTCTGCACCCTCGCACCGGGTCCCCAATGCGCTCAGTGACGCTTCAACGTATCTCTTCGCCGCTCCGCGAGCGCCCGGCGGTCTCCACGACCCTGTTCGCGCTGCTGGCCCTCGTCGCATCGCTTCTGCTACCGGCTCGCGTGCTCGCAGCCCAGGACGCCGCTCCCGTTGGCCGGATCACCGGTCGCGTGGTGGATGCGGCGTCGGGAGCGGGCCTCACCGACGTCTCCCTGAGCGTGGTCGGGACGAGCGTCGGCGCGATGAGCGGCGTCGATGGCCGGTTCACGCTGACGAACGTGCCCGCCGGCGCGACGAGCATCCAGGCACGGCGGCTTGGCTTCGCGGCCAAGACGGTGACCGGCGTCCAGGCGATCGCGGGACGCACGCTCGAGCAGAACATCTCTTTGACCGGCGCCACCGTGCAGTTGGAGGCCGTGACTGTCAGCGCCACCGCGGAGCGCGGCAGTGTGAGCGACGCGCTCGATCGGCAGCGCACCGCAACGGGCGTCGTCAACTCGGTGACCGCCGAGCAGATCTCCAGGAGCCCGGACGGAGACGCAGCGCAGGCTGTCAAGCGCGTGAGCGGCGTCACGGTGCAAGACGGCAAGTACGTCTTCGTGCGAGGGCTCGGCGAGCGCTACACGACCAGCTCACTCAACGGAGCGCGCGTGCCGAGTCCGGATCCCGAGCGACGCATCGTCCCGCTCGACATGTTCCCGGCCGGCCTGCTCCAGACCATAACGACGAGCAAGACCTTCACGCCGGACCTGCAGGGTGACTTCAGCGGCGCGCTGGTGGACATCAAGACCCGCGAATTCCCGAGCACGCGCACCGGCACCTTCCAGGTCGGCTCCGGCTACGCCGCCGGCGCCACCGGACATCAGCTTCTCCTGGCGCCGATGTCGAGCGGGATGCGCTTCGGCAGCATCGGCGGCGAGCGCGGTCTCCCGCCGATCTTCCGTCGCGTGGGGAACATGCAGACGATTCCGCTCAACCAGAACGACAAGAACCTGCTGACAGGCTCGTTCCGGAACATCTGGACGCCGGCGACGAAGAACGGCAACCCACTGCTCAACACGTCGGCGTCGATCGGCGGCAATGATCCGCTTCTCTTCGGTCACCGCGTCGGCTACCTCTTCTCCGGCTCGTACTCCTCCGGGACGGACATCAAGGACGGCCAGGTGCGCGCCCTCGCCGATCGCGGCACGACCCCCGGCGAGACGACCGAGATCGATCGCTTCGTCGGCATCAGCACCAGCCAGAGCGTTCTCTGGGGCGGCCTGACCAATCTCAGCACGCTCCTCGGTGAATCGTCGCGGTTGTCGTTCAACGGCATGTATAATCGCTCGGCTGACAACGACGCCCGCGTCGAGGTCGGCGCGTTCACCTCGGACGCGACGCCGGTGCAGGTCACGCGCATGCAGTACACGCAGCGTGGGGTCTACTCCGGACAGCTCGCAGGTGAGCACCAGGTCACCGGCGCGCAGAAGCTGGAGTGGAGCGCAACCGCCAGTGGTGTGCGCCGCTACGAGCCGGACAAGTCGGCATTCGTCCAGGTGCTCGAGAAGAACGCCGCTGATCAGGACGTGCTGCGCTGGCAGGGCGGCGGGAGCGGCGGTGCAGTGCGCACCTTCTCCGACCTCAGCGAGAACAGCCACGAGTATCAGGCCAGGTACTCCATCGACTTCGGTGCGGCCGGCGCTCCGACCACCGTCAAGTTCGGCGGCCTGTACCGCGCGACGGGGCGCGATGCCCAGAGCCTCTCGTACAACATCAGCAGCATCCGCCTCACCGATGCACAGCGCGAGCTTCCGCTCGAGCAGATCTTCGACGGCCGCTTCACCCAGGCCGGCGACAGCGTGTTCGACATCGGCCCCCTCTCACAGGGCGGCTCCTACGTTGCGCGCGATCGTCTGAGCGCGGGTTTCCTCATGGCCGAGGTGCCGCTTGGCGCCAGGCTCCGGGTGATCGGTGGCGCGCGCTACGAGAGCGACCGGCTCGACGTGGACGCCGCCTCGACGCTCGGCAACCCGGTCTCGACCTCCAAGCTCTGGAACGACTGGCTCCCGTCGCTCGCCGCGACGCTGAAGCTGACCGACGCGCAGCAGCTCCGGCTGTCGGCGTCGCGTACACTCGCGCGACCGGAATACCGCGAGCTGTCGCCGATCATCAGCCGCGACGTCATCGGCGGGGAGAACGTACAGGGCGACGCGAATCTCGAGCGAACAAACGTCACGAACCTCGACCTGCGCTGGGAGATGTACCCCTCGGCAGGCGAGGCGGTGAGCGTGGCCGTGTTCGCGAAACACTTCACCAACCCGATCGAGCGTGTCTACGGTGCGGGAAGCGGCGGCACGAGCTACGTGTTCTTCACGAACGCGCAGGCAGCCGACAACTACGGCGTCGAGTTGGAGCTTCGGAAGGGACTCGGCTTGCTTGGCTCCCTGTTCGAGCCGCTTGCGGTCTTCGCCAACGCGACGGTGATGCAGAGCAGGATCGAGCTCGCGCCGAACACGGCGGCCGCGGCGACGAACCTCAGCCGCCGCATGGTCGGGCAGGCGCCATACGTGCTCAACACAGGTGTCACCTACACGTCGCGGGGCGGCGGCACGAGTGGAACACTTCTCTTCAATCGGGTCGGCGAGCGGATCGCCGCCGCCGGCGCCAGCCCACTCCCAGATGTCGTGGACCTGCCGCGCAACGTGCTCGACTTCTCGGTGCGCTCGCTCCTGCTCGACGGGACGACGTTGCGCCTCGACCTGAAGAACCTGCTCGACTCGCCGTATCAGACGAAGCAGGGGACCGTCGTGCGCGAGTACTACCGCGGCGGCCGCATCGTCAGCCTCGGCCTCCAGCTCAGTCGCTGAGGACCGTGACCCGTTCGTGACGAGGCCGTTGTCGATTACCGACGACGGCCTCGTTGCTTTGACACACGGCCCACGCGCCTGCGTGGCTCTGCCGTCCTTCGACCGAACTTCAGCGTAGAGGATAGATCTTGATGCGCATCAGTCGTGTGTTCGCGGCCGTGGTGGCCGTGGCGCTCACGGTAGCATGTGGTAGCGACAGCCTCACCGATCCCGGCCCGGAACCGGTGCTTGGCCTCGCGGCGACGCCGAAAGGCGCAACGAGCATCCAGCTCTCGTTCACCGGCACCGCTGGCGATGCGAGCTACAGTGTGGAGCGCGCCGCTGGTGCGGCGGGCACCTTCGCGGCCGCCGGCACTGTTCCGGCGCCAGCGACCGGCGGTACTGTGACGTGGGAGGACACCGGGCTGTCCGCGAGCACCCTCTACCGCTACCGCGTCATCACCGTTCGCGGTGGCGGCAGCAGCGCCGCCTCGGGCGAGATCTCTGCGACGACGCTGGCCTTTGGCACGAAGGCCGCGACGATCAACGCGGACATCGCTGCGAATCGCACGCTCTACGCCGACACGGCGTACACCATCTCCGGGTTCGTGCACGTCCTCAACGGCGCGACGTTGACGATCGAGCCCGGCACGATCATCAAGGGGGACTACAACGTGCTCGGCTCCTCGCTCATGATCATGCGAGGCGCGAAGATCAATGCCATCGGCACCGCGGCGGCACCGATCGTCTTCACGTCTTCACGCGCGGTCGGCCAGCGCCAGCCGGGCGACTGGGGTGGACTCATCATCGTCGGCAACGCTCCGGACAACCGCAGTGGCGCCGTCAACATCGAGGGCTCGGGCACCGACGGCGCCGCCGTCGTGAGCGGGAAGAACTATCCCGTGCAGTACAGCGGCGGCACTCTCGCCACCGACAACTCCGGCACGCTCGCCTACGTGCGTGTCGAGTTCAGCGGGTTCGCTCCGATCCAGGACCAGGAGTTCAACTCCTTCACCTTCGCCGCGGTCGGCTCCGGCACCCGCGCCTCGTACCTCGAGTCGCTCGCCGGCCTCGACGACTCCTTTGAGTTCTTCGGCGGCGGCTTCGACCTCGATCACCTCGTTGCCTTCGAGACCGCCGACGACGTGCTCGACATGTCTGAGGGCTTCTCTGGGCGCATTCAGTTCGTCGTCGCTCAGGCCACCACCCAGCTCGTGCCGCGAACCGGTGCCGGCTTCTACTCGATCGACCTCCAGGGGATCGAGAACGATGGCTGCAACGGGACCGGCTGTGATCTCGGCTTCAACTCCGCGCCGCTCACGATGCCGCTCGTCGCCAACTTCACCCTGATCGGGTGCGGACAGGCCTCGTGCGTCGGCTCGGGCGGCGGTCACGGCCTGATGCTCCGGCGCGGCACGGGTGGCTACTACGTGAACGGCGTCATCGCCCGCTGGCCCAGCGATGGCGTGTCGCTCCGCGATGCAGCCACCTACGCGCGCGCGGGCTCCGTGACGACGCCAGCCGCGACGGCCGACCTTCAGTTGAAGAACATCGTGTTCGCCGAGACGAACGGAAAGGTCTTCCAGGCCAACACTGCAACCCCGGCGACCCAGTTCGATCTCGACCTCGCGGCGAACAACCTCACGCTCAGCGCGGCCACCGCCGCCTCGCTGTTCGCCAGCATCCCGGCGGTCGCTGCGACGCCGACGAGCATCAACGACTTCGATTTCACCCCGGCGGCCAACTCGCCGATCGCGACGGCGGGCCTGGCGACCTTCACTGGAGCGATCGCTACGAAGGCGGGCACGTTCGTCACGGCGACGCCGTATGCCGGTGGAGCCGCGCCGGGCGGTCCGAAGTGGTGGCAGGGCTGGACCTCGTACGCCCGCAACTGACCCCGAACATTCGTGACGGCCGGCGCGCCATGCGGGCGCCGGCCGTCACGTACTTCTTCTCCATGCGATCCATACCGATTGTCGCCGCCTCGCTTCTCGTGGCGGCTTGCGGGACTCACGAGAGTCCCGCTACCGACTCACTCGCGGTCCGACGCGACTCGACCCGTGCAGACTCCATCGGCGACGCGCGCCGGGACTCGATAAACCGCGCCACCCCGGGTTACGTGATCGACTCGCTCCTCCCGCCTGACGAGGAAGCGCGACGATTCCGCGCCGCCTTTCCGGGCGAGCGAGCGACTGCCTTGGTCGACGGGGAACGGAGTCGCGATGCCCTGGTGCGGCGCTTCATTGTCTCCCTCGCCGCCGCCGACACGCACGATCTGCGGAAGATGGTCATTAAGGGGCGCGAGTTCGTGGACATCTATTACCCAGGCTCCCTGTACGCGAGCGGGCCGTACCATCAACCCGTCGGCTTCGCCTGGCGAATGATCCAGGACCCGAGCGTGGCGGGGTTCACGAAGCTGCTCCGGCGTCTCTCCGGTCACCCGGTGACATTCGTCTGGCAGCGGTGCGAGCCCAAGGTTCTGCGCGAAGGAAAGGTGGATCGCTACACTGGCTGCCTCGTTCGCATCGTGGACCAGCGCGGCGACTCGGTGACCAGGCGCCTCTTCGGCTCCATCGTCTCGTACGAGGGCCGCTACAAGTTTCTCAGCTACACCAACGACTTCTGAACGGCGCGGCAGGGCGTACGCGTCGTCGTTTCACGCCCAGTGATTGAGCGGGCCATGTCCGGCGCCGAGCCGAGGTGCCGTCGCGATCGCACGGGTCACGTACGACAGGCCTTCCTCCACCGCCACCGTCAGGGCGTCTCCCAGCGCGAGTCGAGCCGCGATTGCCGCCGAGAGGGTGCAGCCCGTGCCATGCGTGCTCGTCGTGGCGATGCGTTCGTGCGAGAAGCGGCGCATCGTCACGCCGTCGTACAGCACGTCCACGAGCTCCTCGCTCGCCAGATGTCCCCCCTTCACCAGCGCCGCCTGCGCACCGTGCCGCTCCACGAGCACACGCGCGGCGCGCTCCATTCCCGCGACATCAGTTGGCCGCTCACCAATGAGCAGCGCTACCTCGTCCAGGTTGGGCGTCACCAGCGTCGCGAGTGGGAAGAGTTCGCGCAACGTCGCAGCGATTGCGTCGGGCGTAACCAGCGGGTCGCCCGACGTCGCGGCCATCACCGGGTCGAGCACGTAGGGCGACAGCCTGTGCCGGCGCACGCTCTCGGCCACGGCGCTCACCACCTCGGCGTCGCCCAGCATTCCGCTCTTGATCGCCGCCGGCCGCAGATCCTCCGCGACGGCGTCGATCTGCGCCCGCACGAGGGCAGGGGAGACGCGCTCCCAACCGCGTACGCCCAGGGTGTTCTGCGCCGTCACCGCGGTGATCACCGAAGCGCCGAAGACGCCGAAGCGTACGAACGTCTTGAGATCCGCCTGGATTCCCGCCCCGCCTCCCGAGTCGGAGCCGGCGATCGTGAGCACGATGGTGCGTGTAGCCTCGGTCATCGACGAAAGATGCGCCGCGTGAACACGCGGCGCATCTCGAACCCCGACCGGAACGGACGACGGAGCGCTATCTCGCCGCGCGCGGCGTCGGTGACGGCGGCAGCGCCCGGATCCGCGACTTGAACTGCTGATAGCGCTGCGAGTCGGTGCTCAGTGTGCGCAGCACCGACGGGTTGATCTTCGCGATGATGGCCCGTGTGCTCTCGATGCGATCCTCTTCCATCGGGTGCGTCGAGAACCACCCTTCCACCGCGCCCGGGTTCGACTTCCGTTCGTTCAACAGGATCTGGAACATCTCCGGGATGCCGTTCGGGCTGATCCCGGCGCGCACCACGTTGTTGATCCCCTCGACGTCCGCCTCGTTCTCGTCGGACCGGCTGAACTTGGCGAACAGCGCCGTGCCACCCACCTGAATCGCCGCCTGGCCCGCCTGGCTCTCGCACACGCGCGTCAGCACGCACGCGAGCGTCACGCCCAGGTTCGCCCCCTGCGCCTGCTGCATCTGCTTGATCGAGTGCCGCCTGACGACATGCCCGATCTCGTGACCGAGTACCCCGGCCAGTTGGTCCATCCGCTGGGTGCGCTCGATGAGCCCGCGGTTCACGTAGATGAACCCGCCGGGCACGGCAAACGCGTTCACCTCGCGACTGTCGACGATGAAGAACCGCCAGTCCGGGATGTCCGTCCGCGACGTCAGCCGGGCGATCGAGTCGCCGAGTAGGTTGATGTAGCGATTCGCTTCCGGGTCGTTGATGATCGGAAGCTGCGCATTGATCTGCTGCGCGTACTGGCCGCCCATCTCGATCTCCTGTTGCGTCGAGACTCCGCAGCCCGTCAATGTCACCGCCAGCGCCAAGCCAGCCAGTTGTCTTTTCATTGTATCTCCCGGTCGAATGCGAACACCGTGACGATGAGCAAGAGCCATTCCGTGGGGGTCCGTTCCTAACGCCTTGAAGTTGCTCACCTTAGCCCGCGACCTCAGGCGCCGGCGCGCCCGTGAGCGCCAGAGGCTTTTCGTCGCAGAGGGCGTGCGTGCCGTCGAGGAGCTGCTCGATTCCCCCGTCGGCGTCCGGGGCCTTCTGGTCGCTCCACAGCTCGCCGCTGCCCCGCGCGGCACCGCGCTGCTCGACCTTGCGCGCCGGAGTGGCGTCGAGCTCGCCGAAGTCGGCGAGCGGGAGTTCGCCGGCGCAGCCGAGACCGACTCGCCCCAGGGCATTCTCGCCATCGCCGAGATCCCGGACCGCCGCCTCTCCGACCTCGAGCTCCCTGACCGCGCGCGCCTGGTCGTCCTCGACGCACTGCAGGACCCGGGAAACGTCGGCACCATCCTCCGTACCGCCGCGGCCTTCGATGCCGCGGCCGTCATTGCCATGCCGGGGACCGTTGACCTCTGGAATGCCAAGGTCGTCAGGAGTGCGATGGGGGCGCTCTTTCATCGCCCTGCTTTCATGAGTACCTGGGCGGAGCTCGATACGTTCCGATCCCGGCACTCGCTCGTGCTCTGGGGGGCGGACGCCGAAGGCACCCCGCTCGAACGGCTCCAGCCTCCCGCGCGGCTCGCACTCCTCGTCGGCAACGAGGGTGCTGGTCTCTCCGAAGAAGGACGTGCCCGCGCCGAGCAGGCCGTGTCGCTGCCTATCAGCTCCGCCGTGGAATCGCTCAACGTGGCCGTGGCCACGGGCATCTTTCTCTATCAGCTCCGTCCGTGATCTCTGCCACCCTCGCCACCGCCTATGCCTTCGTCTTCGGGCTGTGCGTCGGATCGTTCCTGAACGTCTGCATCGCGCGATGGCCGCGTGATCTGAGCGTCGTCAAGCCGCGCTCTCGCTGCCCGAGCTGCGGTCACCAGCTCGCCTGGTTCGAGAACATCCCGCTCGTGAGCTGGATCGTCCTCCGAGCGCGCTGCCGCTGCTGCCAGGAGCCGATCTCCGTGATCTACCCCGCGGTCGAGCTCCTCGTCGGGCTGCTCTGGGCGGCGTGTGTCTACCATTACGGCGCGACCTTCACGGCCCTGCGGCTCGGGCTGTTCGTGACCCTTCTCCTCGGCGTCGCGATCACCGATCTACAGCACTATCTCATCCCCGACGGCTTCACCATCACGGGTCTCATCGTCATGCTCGCCGGGGCGTTGCTGGCACCCTTCCTCGGTGAGTCCGAGATCTTCGCCGGACCGTTCGACGCGCTCATCGGCGCCTGCGCCGGCGCGGGCCTCATCGCCATCGTCGGCTGGTTGGGCGAGGCGGCGCTCGGGCGCGAAGCGATGGGGATGGGCGACATGACGTTGATGGCGTTCGTCGGCGCGGCTCTCGGACCGGCGCGCTCGATCGCCACGGTGTTCGTCGGTGCGACGATCGGTGCGGTCGCCTTCCTCGCGATCGTGTATCCGATCGCCGTGATCCGGCGTGGCCGCAGCTCCACCCAGACCGAGCTCGCGTTGGGCGAGACGACTGAGCCGCTTCGCCTTCCGCTCGTGCCGTTCGGCGTGTTCCTCGCGCCCGCGGCGCTCGTGATGCTGCTCTGGGGTGACCGGCTGCTCGGGCGCGTCTTCCTCGTGGCGTACTGACATCGCGCGACCACGAGCCACCTGGCGGTTCGTGGTGTAGGAAACCGTGCCGTGATCGAGCGCGTACGCTCGAGTGTCCGACGACGCGACGGCGTCGCGACGAGGCGTGTTCCTTGCGCCGACCGCGGCCAGGGTGCTCGATTGTGCGAGTGCGCCGCGTCGCGTTCCCCTCGTCCATTCCCGGAGTACCGTCGTGATCGACGATTCCTTCCGCTCTGATCGCTCCGATTCCGGAGCGCTCGCGCGCTTCACGCGCGACCTCACCGCCGATGCGCGCGCCGACCGGCTCGAGACGGTGCGCTGCCGCGACGAAGAGATCGCCCGCACCATCGACATCCTCCTGCGGCAGGGAAAGAACAACCCCGCGCTCGTCGGCGCCGCCGGCGTCGGCAAGACGGCGATCGCCGAAGGACTCGCCCAGCGCATCGCCGCCGGCACCGTGCCGGTCGCCATGCGCGACTTGCGGCTGCTGTCGCTCGACTCGGTTGCCCTGCTCGCCGGTACCACCTATCGCGGCCAGTACGAGGAGCGGCTCCGCGCCCTCGTCGCCGAGACGAGTGCCGCGGGCGACGTGCTGCTGTTCGTCGACGAGATGCACAATCTGATCGGGCAGGGCAGCGCGAGCGGCTCGGCGATGGACGCGGCGAACATGCTCAAGCCCGCCCTCGCGCGCGGCGAGTTCCGCATGCTCGGCGCGACCACCGATGAGGAGTACGAGCGCTGGATCCTCGGTGACCCGGCACTCGAGCGTCGCTTTCAGAAGATCGCCGTGCGCGAGTTGTCCCCCGCCGAGACCTTGGAGATCCTGCGCACTCGCATCCCCTCGCTCGCCCGCCACCATCACGTCGTGATCACCGATGCCGCGGTCCGCGCCGCCATCGAGCTCACCGACATCTGGGTCCCAGATCGCCGGCGGCCCGACAAGGCGATCGACGCGCTCGACGAAGCGTGCGCGCACACCCAGGCGACCGCGGTGTACTCGCCGCGCCTCGAATCGCTCATCGCTCAGCGGCGCGCCTGGGGACGCCGGCCGGCTGTCAACGGCGCCAGCGCACGCGGCACCGCCGACCCACAGTTCGACCGCATCGCACGCGACGGGTTCGCGGTGCTCGAGCGTCTGGGGGCGGAGCTCGAAGCGGCGTTCACGCGTCCGCAGCCCGTCGAAACCTTCGGCGAGGCGCGGCCCCAGGCCGCGCCTTCGTCAGCGCCCGTGCCGGCGACGGCGGAGCCGTCAGGCGCCGAGCGGGCCGCGCTCGACATCGAGCTCGAACGCCAGCTGCTCGACGAAGGCATCGTCGTGCGAGGTCACGACGTTGCGCGAGTCGTGGGCCTGATGATCGGCCGCCAGGTGGAGTGGGAGGAATGAGCGTCCGCACTGGAACGCTGGCCGCGATGGCGATCATGCTCGCTGCGGTCGCTTGTGATCGCGGCGGCGACGCGGGTTCGGGTCCCTATGCGCGTGAGGTCGCCGAGGCGATTCCGCGCATCGAGCAGGCGACAGGGCTCAAGTTCAAGTCGCCCCCGAAGGTCGAGGCGCGTACGAGGGAGCAGGTGCGCGACTTCCTCCTCAAGCAGTTCGACGAGGCGACGCCCGCCGCGCAGCTCGCTGGCGAGGAGAAGGCCTATAAGCTGCTCGGCCTCATTCCGGACTCGATGAACCTGCGCGCGTTCTTCGTGCGTGTGCTCACCGAGCAGGTCGTCGGCTACTACGACCCGAAGGCCAAGACGCTCTACGTGGTGAGCGGCGCCGACGAGCAGGTTGTCGGCATCACCATCACCCACGAGCTGATCCACGCGCTGCAGGATCAGTACGTGAACCTCGACTCGATCCAGAAGTCGGGCGCCAACAACGACCGTCTCGCGGCCGCGCAGGCGCTTATCGAGGGCGAGGCGCAGTTCGAGCAGATCTCGATCATGCTCGGCGGCCCACAGCAGATCGAGACCCGACTGCCCGGTGCCTGGGACCGCGTGCGCGAGGAGATCCGCAACCGGCAGGGTGAGATGCCGGTGTTCGCTACGGCGCCGATGGTGATCCAGGAATCGCTCCTCTTCCCCTATCTCAGCGGCGCGGAGTTCGTGCGGCGAGTGAAGGAGAAGCGGGGTAACGCCAATCCCTTCCGCGACATCCCTCGCTCCACCGAGCAGATCCTGCATCCGCCGCTCTTCCTCGGCACGCCTCCCGACGAGCCGACACCCGTGGTGCTCCCCGTGCCGCGCGGCGCCACGAAAGCGTACGAGAACGACATGGGCGAGTTCGGCACGCGGCTCGTCGTCTACGACTACCTGCGCGACCCGCAGATCGCGCAACGCGCCGCGGCGGGGTGGGATGGCGATCGGTTCATGGTCGTCGAGCGCGGCGCCGACCGTGGATTCGTGTGGGCGCTCGTCTGGGATTCGCCCGTGGACGCTGCCGAGTTCACCGACGCTATGGTGCGCGCGACGATGCGGCGCACGGGCGCCGCGGAGCGGAGCGTCGGGAAGGGCGTGAGCTACACCGCCAACGGGCGCACGATCAGCATCCAGCCCGTGAGCGTGGCGGATCGTGCGCTCGTCCTCTACAGCAATCTGCCCGAGAATATGGGGTCGGTCATCGATCCCACGGCGATCACGTTGGGGAAGTAACCGCGTCGTCGGCGAGCTCGTCGAGCGCCGCCTCGACGAGCGCCGGCCCGTCGGGAGACATCACCGCGGGAACCGACGTCCCTGGCTCGGTCGTCACCGGGACGCTCGTCGCGGCTTCGGTGTGCGAGCCGCCCAGCGCGCGCGAGTCGTCCGGTGGTGCCGTGTCGCTCTCGACGGGGGGGAGCAGGGCGAGACGCAACACCTCGTCCATGCGCTCGACGAACGTGAACGTGACTGCCTTCTTCACCTCGTCCGGCACGTCGCGCAGATCCTTCTCGTTCACCTTCGGCATGATGAGCTGGCGCAATCCGGCGCGATATGCCGCCAGCACCTTCTCCTTCACGCCGCCGATCTCGAGCACCTTCCCGCGCAGCGTGACCTCGCCGGTCATCGCCACGTCGCGCCGCACCGGCCGGTAGGACAGCGCGCTCGCGATCGCGAGTGTCAGCGTGATCCCCGCGCTGGGCCCGTCCTTCGGGATCGCCCCCGCGGGGAGATGCACGTGAATGTCGTAGTCCTTGAACGCCGAGTCCGGGATCCCGATCTGGGCCGCCCTCGACCGCACGTACGAATACGCCGCATCCACGCTCTCGCGCATCACGTCGCCGAGCTGCCCGGTGACCGTCATCCGGCCGCTGCCGTTCATGCGCAGCGCCTCGATCACCATCAGATCGCCGCCTGTCGCCGTCCACGCGAGCCCGGTCACCACGCCGACTTCCGGGATCAGCTCGGCTTCCTCCACCGCGTAGCGCGGGATGCCGAGCACCTCCTCGACCTTGTCGACGTCGATCACCCACGCGCCTTCCTCACCCTCCGCCTTGCGGCGCGCGCGCTTGCGCATGATCGCCGCCAGGTTGCGCTCGAAGTTCCGGAGCCCTGCTTCGCGCGAGTAGCGATTCGAGATGAACGAGAGCGACTCGTCGGTGAACTGGATGTCGGTGTCGCTGATGCCGTGATCCTCGAGCAGTCGTGGCAGCAGATATCGCCACGCGATCTCGACCTTCTCCTCCACCGTGTAGCCGGCGATGCGGATGATTTCCATCCGGTCGCGCAGCGGGGCGGGGATGTCGAAGAGATTGTTGGCCGTGCAGATGAACAGCGACGACGACAGATCGAACGGCAGGTTCAGATAGTGATCGACGAACTCGTCGTTCTGACTCGGATCGAGCACTTCGAGCATGGCGGCGGTCGGGTCACCCGATGGCCCGCCGCCCGACATCTTGTCGATCTCGTCGATCATCAGGACGGGATCCTTCACCTGCACCCGGCGAAGCGCCTGGAGCAGCAGCCCCGGCATCGCGCCGACGTACGTGCGCCGGTGACCGCGCACCTCGGCCTCGTCGCGCACGCCGCCCACCGAGATCCGGTAGAACTCGCGTCCGATCGCGCCGGCGATCGCCTCGCCGAGCGAGGTCTTGCCGGTGCCCGGCGGTCCGACGAAGCAGAGGATGGGGCCGTGCGGATCGCCGCCGCGGAGCTTGCGCACGGCCAGGAACTCGATGATGCGCTCCTTCGCCTCGCTCAACCCGTAGTGCCGGTTGTCGAGCGTTTCCTCGACCTTCTTGAGCTCGATCTCGTCGTCGCCCGAGCGCTTGTTCCACGGCAGGGCGAGGATCCAGTCGAGATAGGTACGGATGACCTGGTACTCGCTCGACGCGGGCGAGAGCTGCCGTAGACGCTCCGTCTCGCGCCGCGCCTCCTGGCCGACCCGCTCGGGAAGCTTGGCGTCGTCGATCTTCTTCAGCAGCTCGACGGCCTCCTTCTCTCCCGGATCGGCTTCGCCCAGCTCGGCCTGGATCGCTCGCAACTGCTGGCGAAGGTAGAACTCGCGC